>CBIGQT010000271.1:0-4956 GCA_966191655.1 uncultured Ginsengibacter sp. | reverse complement strand
ACGGTTTGTTTGCCGTTGAAGGTTAACACTAATGTTCTTTTTCTTTTTTCTATCGCATGTAAAATATGACGGGCGCATTCTGCTGCACTCATCAATTTGCCTTCATCTAACGGTGACTCGCCCTGTGGCTTTGCATCTTTATTTAAAGCTGCGTTTCTTATATTAGAGGTAGTAAAACCGGGGCAAACCCACATAACGTTTACACCGGTTTCTAATAATTCGGTACGCAATGCTTCAAGCCAGCCATTTAATGCATATTTGCTGGCGCTATAGCCGCTTCTGCCAGGTAGACCCCTGTAACCCGCAATGGAAGACACTCCCACAATAGTTCCCTTTCTTTCAATAATGGAATTCAAAGCATATTTAGTGCAATACACCGTGCCCCAAAAATTAATATCCATAACATTTTTTAAAGTAGCAAGGTCAGTATCTTTAAAAAGAGCTCTCATTGAAATGCCGGCATTATTTATCAGGATATCTATTCCGCCAAATTTTTCGATTGTTGCATTAATAAAATTTTTGCAATCTTCTTCTTTGCTTACGTCTGCAATCATTGTAAACAAGGGCATCCCGGTATTTTCAATTACAAGATTATCAAGCTTCTGCCTGTTGCGGCCACAGGTAGCTACTTTAGCGCCTTTTTTTAATAGCGCTTCAGTTAATGCTTTTCCTATTCCATCACTGCCTCCTGTAATTGCTATTATTTTATTTGAAAACATTATTGAATTTTATTCAGACAAAAATAACAGAGATGGAGTTGTTATAAAAAGATAATTACTTTTTGGTCAAAATATTATCCAGGGACGTGGCATAAAAAAACCTCTGATTTCTCAAAGGTTTGTGATCCCGTTGGGACTCGAACCCAAGACCCATACATTAAAAGTGTATTGCTCTACCAACTGAGCTACGGAATCATCTTTTATTTCCTTTCCCAAGACCCTCCCGATTTAAATCGGGATGCTCTACCATCCCGATAATTATCGGGAGAGCTACGGAATCATTTATTTTAAAAGGAGTGCAAAAATAATGCAAAAAGATTTGGCGACAAATTTTTTAAAAGAGTTGTTCTTTTAGCAGTATTTTTTCAAAATTAACTTCTAATAAAAAGAAGTAATAATTTATCTTCAACTTTATGAAAGTATCTGTAATAGGTTTAATAATTTTTGTATTCTTCTCTTTTGGGAAATGCAATTCATCTAAACCGGTTCATAAACCTTTTGTTGACCCGCAATATAATTATACTTATAAACCACGTTCTTCTGATGGTACCGGAAAATTTTATGCAAACAGGGAAATAGCCCAGGTAATGGGCGCAGATGGTACAGCATGGCTTGATAGAAAAGACCGGCAGAAAGAAGAAAATTCCAATCTTGCTATTGACAAAATGAACCTGTCGCCTACCAGCGTGGTTGCAGATATTGGTGCCGGCACGGGTTATTATACATTCAAAATTGCACAGAGGGTTCCGCAGGGAAAAGTATATGCAGTAGAAATACAGGATGAATTAATCAGTTATTTAAATAATGAGAAAAAAGAATTAGGCGCCGCTAATGTTGAGGTTATAAAAGGTGATGTAAAATCACCACATTTGCCGGATAGCTCCATAGACCTTGCAATAATGATTGACGTATATCACGAACTGGAATACCCAAAAGAAATGATGCATAATATAAGTAAGGCGCTTAAAAGTAATGGTAAAATTTTATTGCTCGAGTATAGGGCAGAAGATCCTAAAATTCCAATATTGCCTTTGCATAAAATGAGCATTGACCAAACCAATAAAGAGATGGAAGCAAATGGCTTTAAACTTACAGATGACGGAGAGTTTCTTCCAATTCAACATTTTTTATTGTATCAAAAAATAAATCCTTAAGATTTTTTTTTAATGAATACTAAAAAAAGGATTGATATCATTAACGATGTGCTTGAAGACTGCATACTGGCCTATCCTGTGTCATCATTTGTGATAAGCCTTTATAAACAATACCAGCAAAGGGGAAGCCTTAGTAAAAAACAATTACAGGGATTGCACAGCAAGGCTTCCAAAATAAAAAATGTGTCTGTAAGTAAGCTGGGAACACTGGAAGCGATTATAAAGAGAATGCCTACAAGATATAAATCGGAGTTGCCACCGCCTGCCCCATTATTTGAAAAAGATAAAGATGCGGGAATGTTAATAGAGGCCATTCTTACAAGATATCCTCAACATAAAAGAGTATTATTTCTTAAAGCAAAATACGAAAACAACGAAGTGCTTTCTTCCCTTGAAATTTCAGAATTAAAAAAATTCAGTCAATTGATTAAATAGCGCCGGCAACACATCAAATGTTTATCACCGCCTGTTTTTCGGTATAAATCTTTTCACTAACAACAACCCTGCAAAAAAACCTCCTATGTGCGCTGCATAGGCAATACTGCTTTCCTTACCGCCGCCAAGATATCCTGTGCCGCTGGCTACCTGCAATAGTATCCACAGCCCAAGAACCAGATATGCCGGTACCCGCACAAAAAATATGAGCAATAAAACGGTAACACGTTTTGTTGGAAAAAGTAATAAATAACCACCCATCACACCAGAGATAGCTCCCGATGCGCCGATGCTGGGCGTAAGCAGGTTTTCGCCGATGAGAAAATTCGTAAGTACAAGCGTTAACGATGCAATAACCCCGCATAACAGGTAAAAGAAAAAATAATTAAGATGTCCCATTTTATCCTCGAGGTTATCTCCGAATATCCAGAGATATAACATATTGCCGGCAAGGTGAGCGACACCGCCGTGCAGGAACATCGAGGTGATTAGGGTGACCCACACAGGAACAGGTGTAACGCCAAGCCCGGGTAAAGTTATCAACTGCCCGGTTACAGGATCATGAGCGGTAGTGGACGCCGTAACAATATCATGGCCCGTTAATATTTCTGCGGGCACGGTGGCAAAACTGTACGTAAATGCCAGGTTGTGCCCGAACTGCTGGTACATTATAAAAACAAAAATGTTGAGGGCGATAAA
Organism: uncultured Ginsengibacter sp.; assembly: GCA_966191655.1. GTDB lineage: Bacteria > Bacteroidota > Bacteroidia > Chitinophagales > Chitinophagaceae > Ginsengibacter. The sequence continues at coordinate 1,949 of CBIGQT010000271.1, read as the reverse complement.
AAGATAATTCACAACCGGGAAAGATCTCCTGTCTGAATTGTCATCAAATAACGGGATCATAGCGGCTTATTTAATTACAGCATAATAATACAAAATATGGATCAGATGGCATGGTTGGCGCTGCAATTTGTTGATGTGCGTCATTGTCTCAGGAATTTTCAACTTGCAAATCTTCTAAATGAAAATCATTTTCCGTTTAACCCGGGGGCGGCATTCCTGTCATTCGATTTCGTTTATGCGTCGGGGTTACGCGAAGAATTTTACGAACGAAGGCGTTATCGTGAAATAGTATGTGTATCCATTATTTAAAAAATTCATCACAATTAATCTTCCACTGTACCTGCCCGCTTTTTTCAAAACGCACATGCGCCTGGATGATATGATTGTCCACTAATTTTAAACTATACGAATCATAGTCGCGGAAGAGTACATAGCCGCCCCATGTAAACGGGTGTTCGCCGGGAACATATACTGATACATTGTGTGAAGTATTCAATGGACCGGATGATACGCCGGAAAGCGCTTTTGTATTTTCATCCCAGTTTATACTCTCAATTTCTATCGCACCTTGCAAAACGTGGCGATCAGTTGAAATAAATTGTGGTTTGCCGGATTTTTCATGCAGCGTTAGCAGCGTCACACTTCCCGGCCCGATAGTAACTTTTAATGTATCCGTTACTTCACCAATATATTGTTGTTTCCAGAAATCAAATGCCAGGTAGGTCTTGCGAGGATTTAACCAGAGCCGGTTTAAGGAAAATTTCTTTTCAACTTTTTCTGTTAAGCCCGAATTAAAAAAGCCAACAATTGTCCATTCAGCAAATTGCTTTTTTATTTTTAATGCAAATACCGATTGCATATCAGTATCAAACAGATCAACAGGAATTGCAGCTTCTCCAAATGATGGAGTAATTTTTTTAAGTACCTCAAGTTTGTATGCGTCTATTTGTATAAGCCGGTCGCCGGAAATCATATTGCCGCCGCTCAGAGCAATAATAGTTGCTGCCGCTTCCGATTGCTGATTGTTTAGAAGATTCATACAAATATGATCTGCGTCGTTAATCCGCGTTCTCTTATGAAAATAATAGCGTTTAGCCGATGCCGATGCACTGCATGCAGGATGGCGAAAATAGGTATCCCAGGCCGCTTCTGAAAATCCATAATTTACGTCAGCTTCAATTCGCATACTGTCAATCAAACCTACTGTTATTGCCCCTGGTCCGCAATCAAGTATGTGGCAATTGTCTCCTGCAGCACTTCGCATAATTTCCAATCCTTTGCGGTAAACCTGTGCAGCAGAAACTGACGGATCAGAATAATGGTCTGCAGCTAAAACTGACCATGCCATGAAATCAATTTTGATCATTTCATAACCCCAATCATTGACTATCGTATCAATGAGGTCGTGCAACCACTTTGCAGCTCCGGGATGAGTGATATCAAGACAATATCTTTTGGGATTTTCGTCCGTGGGTGGTTCAGCATCTTCAGGCCAGTTTCCAATACGTTTTAAACTTCCATCCGCTTTTTTTAATAACCATTCGGGATGCTCCTGAAAAAGAGTTGTTGGCCCGGAGATAACATAAGGTGAAATCCAGATTCCGGCTTTGAAGCCGTAACTTTTAATTGTATCGGCGAGCCACTTCATTCCATGAGGAAAGCGCACATTGCCTTCCCAGTCACCATGCCATTTTTGGTATCCTTCATCAACCTGGATATATTCAAGACCAAACTGCCTTAAATGTTTTGATGCAAAATTTGTATTTAGGATTACTTCATCCTCTGACACCTGTGACAACGTATAAAACCAGCTGCACCAGCCGTTGACAATTGAATGAGTTCTCGCCTTATTTACTTTGCCCATTGCCGCAGCATAATTTTCTAACGCCTTGTACGGATCACCGGCTATGTTAATCATCAAACGGTTTGAACTTATAGATTTTCCCGGT
>CBIGQT010000270.1:0-4960 GCA_966191655.1 uncultured Ginsengibacter sp. | reverse complement strand
GAAGAAGTAAAAGTTGTATCAGTAAGTTTTATGGTTCTGCTTAAAGTAAAAACGCTTGGCGAATCGGAGCTGTTAACTAACGAGCCATCTATTACGAGAAATTTATTATCCACCTGTGTAGCAGGAGGGCTGTACGGCTTTTTACAACTAACGTACATGCATATACTAAAAATAATTATTAAATATCGTAGATGATTCTTCATTAAAACCTGAAATTGTATGATATAAACGGTATGGCTGTACCGAATATAGATAACTGGTATCCTTTTACAGCGCCATTTTCCGATACAAAGAAGGCCGAATAGACGTTTTGCCTTGCCGTAAGATTATACACGCCAAACGACCATGAATTATGAAACGTTTGCTTTATTTTATGATTGCCATCCAGGTTTACCGATATATCCGTTCTGAAATAATCAGGAATTCTATAGGCATTTCTGTCAGAGTATACCAATCGTTGCGCACCGTTAGAATAGAAAACACCTATTGGCAAAGTGATGGGCCTGCCTGTGCTATACACGATATTAACGGACATGCTTAAACGATGTGAAAATCTGTAATTGCCAATAAAATTTACATTGTTAGGTTTATCGTAGCTGGTGGGATAATAAGCTCCTTTATTAATAGTTTCTCCGGCAAGTGAATCTGCCGATTTAATAAGTGTGCGTGAATAGGTGTAACTCAGCCACCCGTTTAATTTACCCGTAACTTTCTTAATTAAGAATTCTGCTCCATAAGCTTTTCCTTTTGAATTAATTATATCGGTTTCGATGTGAGGATTCAAAAGCACGGAAGCGCCGCTTTTATAGTCTATTAAATTATTAAGGTCTTTATAATAGAACTCCAGTGATGTTTCGATATTATTTGAATTGAAATTTTTATAAAAGCCAAATGAATATTGGCTACCGGTTTCCGGCTTAATGTAAGGGTCACTTAATTTCCAGATGTCTGTTGGAGATATAGTAATGGTATTGGAAAGCTGGTGTATATACTGACGAAGCGTGTTGTAACCAATTTTAATTGATGCATCGCCGGGCAACGCATATCGCAACGAAATACGGTATTCAGGCCCCTGGTAAGTTTTAATAATTTTTCCCTTATTATAAGAAACTGTATCAGTAATGGTTGCAGTTTCTCTTGGCAGGTCGGGCACATAATTATAAACATCATGCGGGCCGAGATAATTAAACATAGAATAACGTAAACCTGCATTCAGAGACAAGTTTGAAGAGATATTATACTCATAGCCGAGATAAGCCGCGCTTTCAAGCCCTTGCTCTGATTGTAAAACATCAGGCTTAACTAATGATTGATCACCACCGGGTAAAAAACTGCCTGGATGGAGCTTGTAATAAATTGAATTCAAACCAAAATTGAATGACTGCTTATTATTAATCCTGTAACTAAAATCGGCTCTGAAATTAGTTTGATTAATATCATACTTAAGTTGAAAACTATTCACCGGGTTTGAATTGCTGCTTACGTTATAATCATAATGATCAAGCCCTGCCGATATCAAGCTATAAAATTTATTATTAAATATATGTTTCCACTTTACAATAGCATTTTTATTACCATATTTATAAGTGGTATCCATATCAAACCTGAAGTTATCACTGCTTATATATCCTGTGAGATACAAACTATTTTTTGCATTAATTGTGCTGCTTATATGAAGATTTGCATCATAGAAAGATGCCTTGCTGTTGCTGTATGCGGTGTTGGGAATTGCCTTCAATATCCAGTTTGAATAAGTAGTTCTTGCTCCCAGTATAAAAGAGGTTTTATCTTTTTTAATTGGCCCTTCAAGCGTGAACTTGCTGGTGAGCAAACCTATTCCGCCTGTGCCACTTAGCTTTTTATCGTTGCCATCTTTGGTATCCACATCAAGAACCGATGAAAGCCTTCCACCATATTTTACGGGAATCACACTTTTATATAATTCCACGCCTTTTATTGCATCAGGGTTGAAAGCGGAAAAAAAGCCTAACATATGAGATGGATTGTACACCGTAGCGCCATCGAATAAAATAAGATTCTGATCTGCAGCACCACCACGAACATTGAAGCCGGTACTGGCTTAGCCAACAGAGGTAACTCCCGGCAGCGTAAGCACCACACGTAAAATATCTGCTTCTCCAAAAACAACAGGAACATCCCTTATTGCTTTTACCGAAAGCCTGTCTATACCCATTTGTGTACTCCAGATGTTGGATCTTTTTTCTGCGGTAATGATTACGTTTTTAAGTCTTGGTATTTCATCTTTCATGTCAATATTTAATTTACCATCGCTATAAACTACTATATGACGTAATGCTTCCTTCATGCCTACACTGTTAACTTCCAGTGTATGTAAGCCCGGCTTAACGGTTACTGAATAGTAACCAAACTGATCTGTTACGATGCCTGTAAATGCACTGTCTATATATACTGATGCGCCGGGTAATGCTTCTCCGTTTTTAATGTCTCTTACAAAACCACTAACTATTGAATTACTTTTTTTAGCAGAAGATTTAGAACCAATTTCAAATAATTTATTTTCGGTAAAGGCAGTTTTTGCTTTATCTTTTTTTACATCTTCATTTTTTACTACTTCCTCAGGAGGTTCGGTATTTTTATCAGCATTAAAAAAATCTGATTCAAGAGTTGTTTGCAGACTTTTGTTTTTTGCAATAAATACATGGTTTAATGCATCGATAGAAAATTGAAAACCCGTATTCGCAAATATTTGTTTTAATGCATCTGGCAGGAATTGATCAACTAATTTAATGTTAACCGTAAATGAATCAAGCGCTGCTTCATCATAATAAAAATGATAGGCAGTATTTGCTTCTACCTGCTTTACAAATTGCGGAAATTTTATATTATAAAAGTCTCCGTTAATGCGTGTTTCCTGGGCGTTGGCAACAGCAGCGAAAGCAAAACAGCAAAGGCACGTAATAAAATAACGATTCATCCTCCGCATGTTATTTGTTTAATGTTGAATAATATTCAGCCGTCATTATTAAATCTTTCTCTATATTTTTTTTAAACTTCAATTTATTTTTTCTGATGAAAGTTTTTATGGGATCTTTCTTGTCACTAAAGGCCTGTAATGTTGAATTTCTGCCGTCGATGGCATATAAGTTTTTTCCATTTCTTACATACAGTTCATCTTCTTCAACAAACGAAGTTGGGTCTTCGGCTTTAATACCATTCTTAATACGTTTAATGCGTTTTACCAATATACCTGCTTTACCGTTATACATTATATCAAAAAATGTATTGGTGATATTTTCATCTTTCCCTTCAACGGAAAAAATATTTTCAAACCTGTGCCCGTCAAACGTGAAGTACTTTATTTTTTCATTAAGCAATCGTATTCTTTCATCCTGTTTGTAGCGGTTGATAATAACTTCCTGCGCTGCGATATCGTACAGCATTAGAATATTTTCATATAACGTACCATCGTAAAATATATCTCCGTTCTGCATTTGATCTGTTTCAAAAAAAGGATGTCCTTTTATATTAACAGAGTAGTTAATAAATTCTTTGCCTGTGTATAAATGAGCATCTTCTCCTGTTTCATTTTGAAAATATGCTTTTGCAGCTATGAAAGAATCAGGCTGGCTTTGATTTCCTGAAGTCTGTGCTACTGTTTCATTTGAAGGAAATATAATAGTTAGCAATATAAAAGAAGGTACGAAGCGAAAGCTCATTAGCAAAAGTATTATAAACGAATATAAATTTAGTTCATTATTTTTTGTGAGTAATTATTAATAGTAAAAGCTGCCTGTATGTAATTTCACCAAAACAATAAAGAAATAATACATCTTTGTTATTAGCAATATCACCAGTGTGAACTGCACAAAACTTATTTTAGCAGGGTTACTGTGCCTCTCATTGTTTGCTTAACATTATCCAGCGAAATCAATTGTACCATCCATACATAAACACCTAATGGCTGCTTAGTTCGTTTCCATGTGCCGTCCCATCCCGTAGCCATATCGGAAGTCTCAAATATTTTTTCACCTAACCGGTTATAAATAGCAAGACTGAATGCTTTGACTGCAAAAGGATATTTTATCCTGAAAATATCATTAAGCCCATCATTGTTGGGAGAAAATGCATTGGGCAACAGGAGAGCACATCCATCGGGAACTATCCAAACGGTGTCCGTAGCTATGCATCCGTTAGCATCTTTTACATACGCAATATATTTTCCAGAATCAAGATTTTCGAATACGCCGGAACTTTGATAGGTAATATCGTCAATGCTATATTGCAGCGGCGCAGTTCCGCCGGTGCCGCTTATTTGTATACTTCCATTTGTATTGCCGCAGGATGCCTGCGTTAATTTTACATTTACTTGCGGGCCAGGCGTATCTTTTATCGTAATAGTAGAATCTGCCATAACATTGGCAGCATCTTTTGCAGAAATAGTATAATGCCCTGCGGTAAGTCCACTAAAGGTTTCGCTTGCCTGGAAATTATTTCCATTTAATGAATATTGATAAGGAGGAGTTCCATAAGATGCTGATACGATAATGCTTCCGTTAGCATTGCTACAGACTTCGTCGGTGATGTTAATATTCAGGAGAAAACAATTATTGTTGATAACAACAGAAGTGGTATCAGTGGAACCATTTTCATCTTTAATGGTAACTGTATAATTACCTGCTGAAAGGCCATTGAAAATATTACCAACCTGAAAATTCATTGAGTCGATAGAGAACTGGTACGGTGGCTTTCCGTTATATCCCATTACAGTAATAGTGCCGTTGCGCTGGTTACACGTTTCATCTGTTTGTGATGCGAAAACTACGGGACAATCGCTTTTTATTGTTGCGTTTTCCGAGTATGATACACCGTTAGCATCTTTAATTGTGAAAGTATAATTTCCTTCATCCAGTGCACTAAATGTATTACCATCCTGGTAGTTGATACCATCTATTGTGTAGGTGTAGGGTGCAGTTCCATA
>CBIGQT010000269.1:0-4976 GCA_966191655.1 uncultured Ginsengibacter sp. | reverse complement strand
TTTGTTTTTGATGCAAAGGATATCTCATTTTTACCTGTTAGTAATTGCAATAGCCGTGCTTAAAATATCCCCGGATATATACAAAAGGTTAAATTACGTTTAAAATTACATTGTTTAAAATACTTCTTATAAATCGTCTCTTTCTGCTTAATATTTTGTGATGAATTATAAAACTCTCAAACTATTTACCAGGATTTGTTGTTACATTCCCAATGTAACCGGTAGGTGTCAGACACTTTAAAAGTGTCAGACCCCTGCAAGATTCACTTAATTTGTATAAACCTATTTTCGGACAAGACATTCATTAATTGAAAAGATTCTTTTATATATTCTTTTATGTAACATTTGTTTTTAGTACCGGCCTAAAAGCGCAGGATAGCCTGCATGCGGCTAAAGCCACAAAAAAATCAATGTTACGCGATACATTGGATAATAAAACTGATGTCAGCCATTACCTTATAGATGCTAAAGGATTTTTACCCATACCCTACATTGTTACAGAACCGGCGTTAGGTGGTTTCGGATTGGTGGTAGCTCCAGTATTCATTACACCCAGGAAAGTTGAAGGGATGAAAGGTTATATTCCGCCTGACATAACTGGTGGAGCAGCAATGTACACTGTCAATGGCAGTTGGCTTGTTGGAGCATTTCGCTTTGGCAGTTTCCCAAAGGCAAAACTTAAGTACAGGATAGGTGCATTTTATGCAAGCCTTAATCTTAGTTTTTACAGGAACCTTCCTTCCGTAGGCGAAAAATCTTTTGATTTTAATATTAAGGCTGCGCCCATCTTTTTCTCATTATCCCGGCAGATAATTAAAAATGGAATTTATCTTGGGTTGAAATATAACTATAGCCATACGATTGTAACCCCAAGGTTTGCTGACAGCCTTCCCGATTTCGTTACAAAAAAAGAACTGCATAACACTACTGCCCCGGTGGGAATATTTCTTGATTGGGACAGGCGCAATACTATATTTACCCCTGATAAAGGGTTTGTTATTAACCTTGCCTATAGCATGAATGCTTCCTGGACCGGCAGCGACTTTACTTACAGTGAACCGGGTGTTACTATTAATTGGTTTATTCCTATAAAAAATAACTGGATCTCGGGTTTTAGAGTTGAGTCAGAACATGTATTCAATACGCCTCCTTTTTACCTGGAGCCCGCAATTAATTTAAGGGGCATTCCTGCTACACGCTACCAGGGCGTAACAACAATGGTATTGGAAACAGAACAGCGTTACGATTTAAATTTTCGCTGGAGCGTTGTGGGCTTTGGAGGACTTGGCAAAGCTATTGAGCGTGATGAGAACTTTGGTCAGGGGCAAACAGTTTATAATTATGGAGGCGGTTTTCGGTACCTGCTTGCGAGGGTATTTAAATTAAGAGCAGGAATAGATGTAGCCAAAGGCCCGGACAGTTTTGGCTGGTATATTGTTTTCGGCCACAACTGGAACAGGTGATTTTTACCGTTGGCCTTACCTGGTCATTCCCGATAGCCAGGCAACATTCGCTAAAGTTGCAGTTTAATATTGGCGCATTTAATAATACTGGCTATAAATATAATGCTGTGTCATTGGCGTACCAGTATATATTTTTTTATAAAAAGAAGTAGAAATTATTATAACCCGAAATCAAGAGAGTACTAAGTTATAAGTATGTAAGTAATAAGTGTTGCATTCTTTATTCATCATTCATTATTCCCTGTTCTTTATTCGATACTTATTGTTATTCCAAAATGCATCAATAATGAACACCGAACAAAGAATAATGAATATCGAAGTTGCGTCTGCATTATCAATTGTCAATTATCCAGTATTAATTAATTCCTTCTCACGCATTGGTATACGATTACCGTCTTCTCATTTTTACTATTATAACTGGTAGCCGTAAACGCAAACTGGTTGCCAGCTATTTGTATATTGGATATTAATATATCACAGAAAGAAGGATCGCCGGGCTTGTGCAGAATAAGGCTGTCAGGATTGGCCTTCGTGGTATAAGTGTTTATCTTATTGTGCCGGTGACCAATGTAGGTATCGTTATTGATCTCTATCCAGTAGTCGGGTGTCACTTTGGTTACAGGGTCTTTCAGTACACTGCCGTCAGGTGCGAAGGTGGTTTGCGTGAACGAAGTGACATTCCACCTGCCGAGGTAACTCTGTGCCATACACGCAGCAGAACAAAAAAGTAAAAACAGGCAAACAACAATGGTTCTTTTCATACTAACGTTTTTAAAAGTGAGGTGTATATATTTTTTTAATTACAAATATATAATTGTTATATGGCTGTTGTTTGCGCTGGATTTAAAGGTTATGATGGAAATGAGTCGTCTTTTATTAAATATATGAATGTAACGCAGTTATAAAATAGACACCAGAGTTATTGCCTTAACAATTTTTGGGAACATAATAAAATGGAAATGAATTGCCCTATAAAACATTTTTTAAAACAGTAATGATAGTTGGGAAAGTATTATCAAAATAATTTTTTAAATCTTCTTTTTTTACCCAGCGTATCTCTGTTATATCTTCTTCAACCTGTGGCTGTAATTTTTCATCTTTTTTTGCAAGCATCACAAACCAATGCGATTCTTTAAGAATATGTTTTCCAAATTCAACATAAGTATGATATGTGATATTAATTTCCCTGCCAATTTCAACTTTCGTAATGCCGGTTTCTTCCCGCACTTCTCTCACAGCACATTCCTGTAAGGTTTCACCTTTATCTAATTTACCTTTTGGAAGGTCCCATTTTCCCCTGCGAAAAATAAGCAAGATTTCTCCTGCTTTATTTTTAATTAATCCGCCACCTGTTTTTACCAGTTTAAAGTGTTTAAAAAATTCTTTTTTTAGTTTATCAAAATTTTCATGAAATATAATTCCTGCATGAAATTCTTTTTTATTTATTTCATGAAGAAGGGAATTTATTGCGGCTCCTGAGAGTTCATCAATAAATATTGCCTCGGGGTGATGCCTGACTTCCTCGATTTCCCTGTTTAATTCATCGCATAAATAAACAGGTTTTTCTTCAAAGTAAATTGTTATGTAGCTCATAGCTGTATGTTATCTTCGCTGCATGAATAATAAAAAAGCTGTTGCCGAAAAGCTGCTACAAATTAATGCAATTAAATTAAGTGTAGACAAACCCTTTACCTGGGCCAGCGGCTGGAAAAGCCCTATCTATTGTGATAATCGAAAAATACTTTCGTTTCCATATATAAGAGATTTTATTAAATCTGAATTGTGCAATACCGTTTTTCAATTGTATGAAAATGTTGAAATGCTTGCCGGCGTTGCAACAGCGGGAATACCATGGGGGGCAATGGTTGCAGATCAATTGAAACTTCCATACATATATGTGAGGCCAAAGGCAAAAGAGCACGGCCTTGGAAATCAAATTGAAGGATATTATGAAGAGGGTAAAAAGGTTGTAGTAATTGAAGATTTAATTTCTACAGGTAAGAGCAGCCTTCTTGTTGCGGAAGTATTAAAAAAAGAAGGACTAATAGTTGAAGGAATGGTTTCCATTTTTAATTATGGATTTGATACTGCAAAAAATGCGTTCGCAGCAGCGAAGGTCGGGTATCATTCGCTTACGGATTATGACTCTGTTATCACATTCGCCATTGAAAAAAACTATGTTTCACAGGAAGATCAAAACACCTTGTTAAACTGGCGTGCAGATCCGGCAAATTGGGATACAAAATCTTAAATTCGTTGAAAATCTAATTTAATGAATAGCGTTATACTTACCCTTGTTATGTTAACAGGTTTTACTGCTTCAAGCTATGCCCAGCAAAAAGCCACTCAGAAAGCGGTTATTCAAACGCCGGGTGTTCAATGTGAAGCTTGCAAAACCCGTATTGAAAATCACCTTGCCCATGAAGATGGTATCTCATCAGTAAGAGCCGATTGGCGAAAACATACTGTTACTGTAACATGGCTTGCTGATAGAACCAACATCGAAAATATAAAAACAGAATTGGCTAACTTAGGTTATGATGCAGATGATGTAACTGCAGATCCTGATGCTTATAAAAGGCTTCCTGTTAGCTGCCAGCATTTAACCAATCAGCCTGCGTCCAAAAAATAAGGTGTTGCACTCTAAAATAAAGAGAAAGTTTCTTTTGTCTCATAGTTAACCGGGAAGCTCATAAATACATTTGATTTTCCAATCCTTATTTTGCCGGTTAATTTAACAACCATTTCTTTGCCCGTCAAAGCATTCCAGGCATTTTTATAAATGTTCTGCATGTTAACATCAAATTTTACTGGAAGGGTAAATGTATCCCTTCGGGGAATTCCTATGAGCGTATCAAAGGAACTATGCCCTAATAAATTCCCATCTATAAAAATATCAAGGTCACTATTTCTTAATTGCATTCCAAAATTGTTGGGGTTGTAATAAACTATATCCAAACTGACCGTGGAATTGTTAAAGCCAAGTTTCTGCACAGAGAAATTGCGGAAAGTCTGGTACTCTAATTCCTTAGGAGAGGAGCATGACAAAATTGCCATACTTAAGTAAAGATAGAGGAGCCTGTATTTTTTCATTTTCTAAAAAAAGGATAGTAATAGCCCTCAAAGATAGATTGAATTCTGCTAAGGGCTTTAGTAAATTTTAAAAAATATCACCAAAACTGTTAACTAATATATTTGTCATAAATTTTACTTAATATTTTGTTGATTATTAGCGAATTATTAATATTTATGTGATTATTTATAATAATAAATTTTTCGATTTTAGCGTCATTTTTTAATCAAGTAATCAAAAAATAATTTTAACTGCCAAATAGGCTTATTATTGCACACATATAATTGATAATAAGTTTATTACAATATGATTCAATATATTAATTTCAATTATGAGTTTGTATTTGTAATAAGCCTCATGTAACAAGGGCATTTTAAAGTAAATTTTACGATTTGGGTCTTAGAGAACAGTTATTCTCATATGAAATATTGGCAGCAATG
>CBIGQT010000268.1:0-4976 GCA_966191655.1 uncultured Ginsengibacter sp. | reverse complement strand
AAAACTATTGCAGGAAGAGTTGTACAGTTAAGAGTGATGGATGTAAGATGTCGAAATCCGATGTCGTAGCGGCAAGAAAAAAGTATTGTCCTGTTTGTCGCGAAAAGAGTAATGAATGTTTTTTACCAAAACTCCATCAATTGCATAATCGCGATTTGCAATACACATAAAGAATAATAAAATTGCAAAGCCTCTCATACAACAACTTTTAAATAAATATAGTGAAAATGCGTTTGTAGAAATGAACTACTAAGAAGCACTTACTGAAAGTCTCATTTAGTAAAAATTTGTTAATATATGTGTTTTGTTCACCATGCGTGGATAAAATTTGAAATGTGGTTATAATAATTAAATATTTTTGACGGAATTAAAAACAACTCAACTTACCCTAAATCAACAAGCATGAAAAAAATTATCTTATTATTTTTTGTAAGTATTATAACTGTCGCGTGCGTAAAAGCACAAACTTATTCAACTGCAATTGGCGCTAAATTTTATACAGGAAATTATAGTATTGGCGGCCTTAATATCAGGCATTCTCTTACAGAAAATACTGCTGTGGAAGGTTCTTTACTTTTTTATAGTGGTAACGTTGGCATTGAAGGTTTGTATCAATACCAGGCGCCAATAAATGGCGTGGATGGTTTACAATATTTTGTTGGTGGCGGCGGTATGTTGGGTATTGGAAATGAAACAAGTTTTTCATTGCGCCTTACAGGTGGTGTCGACTATAAATTTGAAGACGCTCCCATTGATGTGAGCCTGGGATTTGATCCTTTTTTCCAATTGGCTCCCAATACAAGTTCAAGTTTAAAACTTGGTATTGGATTAAGATATGTACTTAAGTAAATTGATTATAAACAATTACTAACAAGACTTCCCTTTCATACTGATTGGGAGTTTTCGTTTGCATGCAATAGTTACCGGATTCATTTTTTTATAAAATGCGAGATAGAATAATTTCATTTATTAATTTCTTTTATCCTCCTTTTAGAAAGTTTATGCCATTGCAAACTTTTCGATATGCAGTTTGCGGAGGCGCCAATACATTGCTTGATATTGTTCTTTTCTATGTCAGCTTTAATCATATCCTTCATCAGCAAATACTCAATCTTGGATTTGTCTCACTAAAAGCCTACAATGCTGCTTTAGGTATGGCATTTTGCATTTCTTTTCCAACGGGTTTTTTATTGAATAAATTCATTGTTTTCAATTCGTCTTATCTGAGAAGTCATGTACAATTATTCCGGTACGTTTTAATAGTAGCCACCAATCTTTTTCTTAACTATGCCATTATTAATGTATTGGTTCAATACATGCATTTTTATCCAACTATTGCTAAAGTATTCGCAACTGTTATAATTGTTGCATTTAGTTACTTGTCTCAAAAACACTTCACTTTCAGAGCTTCCAATACGGTGGTGGGACCAATTGATGAATAGACAGTTGTAAATTTTCAATTATTAGTTAATTAAGTCTGCCATTTTTGCACATTCTTTCCATTGGCATAAACATTGTCAATATCTTATCAATAAAAAAAATAAGATTATGGCAAAAATTATAGGTATAGACTTAGGAACGACCAACAGTTGTGTGGCAGTTATGGAGGGTAATGAACCCGTTGTAATTGCTAACGACGAAGGCCGCCGTACTACACCGAGTGTAGTGGCTTTCTTAAAAAACGGAGAGCGCAAAGTTAAAAAAAAAAAAAAAAGGCAGGCAATCACAAATCCCCATAACACTATTATGAGCGTTAAGCGCTTTATGGGACATAAGTGGGATGAAGTAACAACTGAAGCGGGACATTGGAGTTATAAAGTTGTAAAAGGAGATAATAATACAGTTCGTATAGACATAGATGGCAGAAATTATACACCGCAGGAAATTTCTGCGATGATTCTTCAAAAAATGAAAAAGACTGCTGAAGATTATTTGGGCCAGGAAATAAATGAAGCGGTTATTACAGTTCCTGCTTATTTTAACGATGCGCAAAGGCAGGCAACAAAAGAAGCCGGTGAAATTGCCGGTTTAAATGTGCGTCGTATTATAAATGAGCCTACCGCAGCAGCGTTGGCTTACGGCCTGGATAAAAAAAGTGTAGATCAAAAAATAGCGGTGTTCGATTTAGGTGGCGGTACTTTCGATATTTCCATTCTTGAATTAGGTGATGGTGTATTTGAAGTGAAATCAACTAACGGTGATACACACCTTGGTGGTGATGATTTCGATAAGGTTATCATGGATTGGCTTGCTGCAGAATTTAAAAAAGATGAAGCAATTGATCTGCATAAAGATCCTATGAGCTGGCAGCGTTTAAAAGAAGCCGCTGAAAAAGCAAAGATTGAATTATCATCTTCAACAGAAACAGAAATTAATCTTCCTTATATAACTGCGGTGGACGGTGTTCCAAAGCACCTGGTGAAAAAGCTTACCAGGGCACAATTTGAAAAGCTTGCTGATGAGCTATTCACAAGATGCTTAAAACCTTGTGAGCTTGCAGTTAAAGATGCCGGACTTAGTGTATCAGATATAAATGAAGTGATATTGGTGGGTGGTTCTACCCGTATTCCTAAAGTGCAGGAAATGGTAGAAAAATTCTTTGGAAGAAAACCAAACAAAGGTGTGAATCCTGATGAAGTTGTTGCAATAGGTGCCGCCATTCAGGGGGGTGTTTTAACAGGCGAAGTAAAAGATGTTCTGTTATTGGATGTTACACCGCTTTCTCTTGGTATTGAAACTATGGGTGGTGTAATGACAAGATTAATTGAGAGTAACACTACTATTCCAACCAAAAAGATGGAGACATTCTCCACCGCAAGTGATAACCAGCCCGGTGTTCAAATTCATGTATTGCAGGGCGAAAGGCCAATGTCTAATCAAAACAAAAGCCTTGGTACCTTTAACTTAGATGGTATTCCACCGGCACCAAGAGGTGTTCCGCAGGTTGAAGTAACTTTCGATATTGATGCTAACGGTATTTTAAATGTTTCGGCAAAAGATAAAGGAACCGGCAAATCTCATAATATCAGGATTGAGGCTGGTAGTGGCTTAAGTAAAGAAGAAATTGAAAAGATGAAGAACGAAGCTAAAGCCAATGAAGCAACTGATAAAGCTGCAAGAGAAAAAGTAGATAAAATAAATCAGGCAGATAGTTTAATATTCCAGACAGAAAAACAGATAAAGGAATATGGTGATAAAATTCCTGCTGATAAAAAAGCTCCGATTGAAGCAGCTTTGGCAAAATTAAAAGAAGCTCATAAATCACAGGATGTAAATTCAATTGATACAGCCGTAAATGAAATGAATACAGCATGGACTGCCGCTAGCGAAGAAATGTATAAGGCTACGCAGCAGGCTGGTGCTAACGGAGACGGACAACCGAATGCACAAGCCAACGAAGGGCAGGAAGAGCATGCACATGCCGGTGCGGACGATAATGTTACAGATGCAGAATTTGAAGAAGTAAAATAAAATAGCGTAATGGGTTTTAATATAAAAGAGGTTGCAGATTTTGCAGCCTCTTTTTTATTTACATAAATTAAAAATTACATTTGCATTCGTTTAAATAAGAAAATCATTCTTTAATCTGTAAATGTTATTATGACGAAAAAGCTTTTAAATTACTTTGCTCCCATTCTTTTTTGCTTTTTTCTTTCTTTGCAAAATATGTATGCATTTTCAGTTATAAGGCCTTCGGCGAATGACACTAAAACAATAATAGAAACTCCTGATTATTTAAAAGCTTCTGTCTTCGTAAAAATGTCTGCTTCTGAATTTGCTACAGCTACCGGCACGAAGCTTAACTTTTTTCAAAAACAATATTTCAAAATTATTCAAAGGCATGTAAAGCGGGATCTTAAAAATAATCCTGATCTTTTAATTACAGATTATGTTGATAAGAGCACCGGTAAATTTAAATTTAATGCTCTCTGGTTTGTTATTGGTACAATTTTAGGCCCGATAGGAGTGCTCCTTTCGTATTATTCTCATGAGCCAAAAAATGGCCCTAATAAAAAGAACAGAACAACTTCAGCCTGGATTGGATTTGGAGTATTTGTATTGTGGTTTGGTTTCTTATTTTTATTTTAAACGATTGGCTCTATATAATTTCAAAAATCATTTTATTAAGTTTCATTGCAATTAATCAGTGTGTATATTTTACATTGCAGGCTAAACTGATTAAATTGCTGTTCTTTAATTTACATTAATGACGATTCATTTTTATTTAAGATACCATACACAGTTTGGGCAGGTTCTTTTTATTTCGGGGAATAATGATTTGCTCGGCAACAATGATAGCACTAATGCTGTGCAATTATCTTATTATAATAATGATTACTGGCACGCAAAAATTGAATTCCCAGATAGTTTTGATGATAGCGTTTTATATAATTATTTTTTAAAAGATATAGACGGCTCTGAAATTTTTGACGGAGAAGAAAACAGGGCGATTGATTTATCAATCATCAATGCCAAAACCATTTCGGTTTACGATATGTGGAATGGAGCAAATAATATTGGAAATGTTTTTTTTACAAGAGCCTTCAATAAAGTGTTACTTAATAATGTTACTAAAATAAAGGCTTCTTTCCCCAAAAAATATACACATGAATTCAGGGTGAAAGCTCCTTTACTGGAACCTGGCGAGATCATTTGTATGAGCGGCTCTACACAAAGTTTGAAGAACTGGAGCACATCCGAACCCGTTCTGCTTATTCCCAAAAATGAATGGTTTGTGGCACGTGTAACGTTGAACGATAATGATTGGCCGGCTACTTATAAGTATGGTATTTATAAAATAAAACAAAAAAAAATCAGGCAGTTTGAAGAAGGTGAAAAAAGAATTAACACAAAAAAAGAACGGAATGTTGAACAGGTTATCATTCACGATGGTTTTGTTAATTGCCCGGGTACTTTCTGGAGGGGTGCCGGTGTTGCGATGCCCGTTTTTAGCCTTAGGTCTAAAAAAAGTTTTG
>CBIGQT010000267.1:0-4986 GCA_966191655.1 uncultured Ginsengibacter sp. | reverse complement strand
CGATATTTTTCAGGGATAGCTTTTCGGGTACACGTTTAACCTTTACCGTTATACATTCTGAAAAAAAATTGCGGCCAGGTAATTATAAAAAATTCAATATCTGATTGCAGATACCGGATTTATTTATCCAAATCCCTTAATGTCAGAATAATATTTGATTATGATAAGATAGTATCTAAAATCATCTTCAAAGAAAATTGATCTGCTTTACTTTTGAAAGAAGGATATTCACATACTCTTCCCGCCTTAAAATTCAAATGATATGAGAGACAATCGCAGAGATTTTCTTAAAAAAAGTACTTCGCTAGTAACTGCCTTAAGTGTTGGTGGCCTGGGAGCTGCTGCAGCAATGGGTTCTGCAGGCCTTCCTGATAAAAAAGTTCTCCTTAAAAAACAGGAAAAATTAAAAACAAATTATGTAAAAGATGCAGGCATGAAATTTTGCCTCGCCTATTTCGCAGGCAAAGAGCCACGCAGAATTGAGCTTGCAAAACAAATGGAAGTGTTGGGTGCTGTTGGAGGAATCGACCCAAAAATGGTGGAAATGGATGGTGCAAACAACTGGGAATTGAATGTTATAAAAGCAGTAAAAGAATCATGGGACCAGGAAGGATTAAAGCTTACCGTTGTTGAAGGACCTCCATCATTAAATACAAAAACGAAACTCGGTCTTCCCGGAAGAGATGAAGAGATTGCCAACTTCATCACCTTCATGAAAAATATTTCTGAAGTAGGTATTGATACGGTATGCTATAACTGGATGCCATTAATAAGCTGGGCACGCTCTGACAAAGAAATGAAAGATCGCGGCGGTGCATTGGTAATGGGTTTTGATATTGATAAAATGACCGGCGATCCTATCACAGAATATGGAACACTCACCCACGATATGATGTGGAAAAACCTGGAATATTTTTTAAAAGCCGTTGTTCCATCAGCAGAAAAATATGGCATAAAATTATCTATGCACCCTGATGATCCGCCGGTTGATGCAATAAGGGGCGTTCCCCGTATTATGACGTCTGTTGCTGCATTTAAAAGGCTGGTTGATATTTATCCAAGTCCGAATAACGGCATTACATGGGATGGAACTTTTGGTGAAATGGGAGACGAAGGCAAGCCGGAGGACCTGCCTGCTGCTATGGAATATTTTGGCAAAAAAAATGTCATCACTTTTGTTCATTTCAGAAATGTGCGTGGCTATCGCCAGCATTTTCATGAAACGTTTATTGATAACGGTCAGATGGATATGGCAAAGCTGATGCAGATTTTATATGACACAGGTTATAAAGGACCGATTCGCCCTGATCATGTACCAACTATGTCGGGAGATAGCAATAGTTTTCCGGGATACAGCACCATCGGTACTTTATTCGCTATAGGTTATATGAGAGGCCTGATCGATTCAATAAGAGGAACAACTCTTACAGAAGCTTAATAATAATTCGCTATCTTTTGTAATAATTTCTCAATAAATTATTACACATAAAATCAATATTTATTAAAACGATTACTTGTTATGAAGAAAAAACTATTACTATTTACATCATTCATTTTTTTATTTTTCTTTCCCAAAGCACAACGGGTAGGTTCATCACCAGAATATATTAAAGCATTAACTTCTCAATGGAAAGGTGAACGTTTTGCAGATGGTCGTCCTAAAGTTTCTGATGCAATTTTAAACAGGCTTAAACATGTAGCCATGGAAGAAGCATGGGGTTATTTACGTGGGCACGGTTATCAAAATCAATATGAAGGAAACTGGAAAATTATTAACCCCGATAGTGTAATGACCGGGCGTGTTGTTACTGCACAGTATATGCCATCAAGGCCGGATCTTGTTGATGTTATAAAGAAAGAAGGCATCAGTGAAAATCGTGATTCATCCGGTGGTACTAATTCATGGCCAATTGATATATTACAACCCGGCGATGTATATGTTGCAGATGGGTATGGAAGAATTATTGATGGAACGCTTATTGGTTCTAATCTTGGAAATGCTATTTATGCAAACTCAAAGAACGGCGTTATTTTCGACGCATCCGTTAGAGACCTCGGTGGCTTACGGGAAATTAAAGGATTCAATGGATGGATAAGAGGTGATGATCCCTCCTACCTGCAACAGGAAATGCTTACATCAATCAATGCACCTATTCGTGTAGGTCGTGCCATTGTATTGCCCGGCGATGCGGTGCTCGCCAATAAATATGGAACCATTTTTATTCCTGCATTTCTTTTAGACGAGTTGGTGTTATCCTCAGAAGTTACCGCCCTTCGTGACGAATTTGGTTTTCAACGGCTGAAAGAAAAGAAATACCAGGCCGGGCAAATTGATAGCAAATGGAGTGATGAAATAAAAAAAGATTTTGTTGGCTGGCTTAAAATTTATCCTGATGATAAGTTATCAATGACAAGAAAAGAACTAAATGATTATCTGAAAGAACATGATTATAATGAATGATAAAGCAGTTACCATTTTAATAATACAACCACATTTTTTTTGACTTTTAACTTTTTAAAAATTATATCATGAAAAATATTTTAAAACAAATAGCATTAGAAAATAAAGAACTTGAAAATGCCCACGCCGCGTCATTACAAGCGGAAATAAATAATCCTGAAACCAAAGATGACCGCCGCCGTTTTTTAAAGAAAACTGCTATCGGTGGTATTACGTTAGCTGGTATGATGAGCCTTTCAATTGGCGATACGATTGCTCAAACCACATCAAAAGTAAAAAGAGATTCCAGCCCGTCTGATTTGAAAATTACGGATATGCGCTACGCATTAACTGGGGCTATGGGCGGCACAGCTATTATTCGCATTGATACTAACCAGGGAGTTTATGGTTTGGGTGAAGTGAGAGATGCAGCTGATCCGCGTTATGCATTGATGCTGAAAGCGCATGTACTTGGGTTAAATCCATGCAACGTTGAAATGATTTTTAAAATAATAAAACAGTTTGGCGGCCCAAGCAGGCAGGCTGGTGGCGTATGCGCAGTTGAAATGGCTTTATGGGATATCTGCGGTAAAGTATGGAATGTTCCTGTATGGCAATTGTTGGGTGGAAGGTATCGTGATAAAATAAGATTATATGCGGACACGCCGGAGGCAGATTCGCCTGCAGAACAATTGAAGCTAATTAAATATCGTACCGAAGACCAGGGATATACCTGGCTTAAGATGGATGTTTCTATAGATGAACTTACAAAAATTCCAGGCACATTGGTCAATCAAAAATTTTGGGAAGACCAGGGTTCTCTCAGGCAATGGCAGGGCGACTATATGTCTTATGCAAATACGTTACATCCATTTACACAGATACAACTTACCGATAAAGGTCTTGATGAACTTTCAAAAATTGTAAATAACGTTAGAGAAATGGTAGGTTATGAAATTCCATTATCAACTGATCACTATGGTCATTTTGATTTGAACAATGGGATTCGTATGGGGAAGGCATTAGAAAAATACAGGCTTGCCTGGCTGGAAGATATTGTATCATGGGAACTAACGGACCAATGGAAAACCATGTCTGATGCATTGGAAACTCCGTTACTAACGGGTGAAGATATTTACCTGCTGAAAAATTTTAAGCCATTAATAGATATACACGCTGTTGATATTATTCATCCTGATTTAGCAACATCAGGCGGACTTTTAGAAACCAAGAGAATTGGTGATTATGCCGAGGAACATGGTGTAGCAATGGCAATGCACCAGGCTGGAACGCCTGTTTCATTTATGTCCGATGTACACTGTGCTGCTGCAACACAAAACTTTTTAGCATGTGAGCATCATAATATTGATGTGCCCTGGTGGGAGGGCCTGGTGAAAACAACAGATGGCAGGCAACTGATAACAAAAGGATTTGCCAATGTTCCGCTAACGGCGCCCGGTTTAGGCATTGAATTAAATGAAGACGAAGTAAAAAAGCATTTGCATGCGAAGGATAAAAGCTTTTTTGCACCAACACCGGAATGGGATGAGAAGCGCTCTCACGATAGAATTTTCAGTTAATGTAAAGGAGCATTTTTTGAAAAAAATCAACATCATAATTTTAATAATATGCGGCATTGTAATTAGCTCTGCATCATTTACAAATCCACCCGAAGCAAATATTACAAATGGATTAATCCATGCACATCTTTATTTGCCTGACAGTGAAAATGGCTATTACCGCGGGTCAAGATTCGATTGGTCAGGAGTAATTTCAGATCTTGAATACAAAGGACACACCTTTTATGGCCAGTGGTTTCCTAAGTATGGCCCGAGAATTCATGATGCCATTACGGGACCGGTAGAAGATTTTTTACCGGCAGGTTATGATGATGCAAAACCCGGCGAAGGCTTTTTAAAAATTGGTATTGGTATTCTTGCAAGAATGGATACGTCGGTGTATTCAATTGTTCCGCCTTATGAAATCTTAAATGGCGGCGAATGGAATGTAGAAGTACAACCTGATAAGGTTGAATTTTTTCATACACTTATTGATTCATTATATTCTTATCAATATAAAAAAACAGTAGAATTAGTAAAAGGGAAACCGGAATTAATTCTTTCGCATTCTTTAAAAAACACGGGCAAAAAAATAATTGAAACAACCGTGTACGATCATAATTTTTTTATGTTCGATAAACAACCAACCGGGCCGGGATTTATAATTTCATTTCCTTTCAATGTTAGCGGAGAGCCTGTAAAAGCGGGCCTCGGCGAACTTCAGCAAAATCAAATTGTTTTTACAAAACAATTAGCCAACAATGAACATTTGTATTATGGTAATTTAAAAGGATATAGTGATAGTGCCAAAGATTATGATATAACAATTGAAAATAACAATACAGGAACAGGAGTGCGAATTACCTGTGACAAGCCTTTGTCAAAATTCGCATTCTGGTCTGCATCAACAACAGTTTGTCCGGAGCCATTTATTAAAATAAAAATAAATCCCGGTGAAACTTTTAGCTGGAAAATATACTATAAATA
>CBIGQT010000266.1:0-5007 GCA_966191655.1 uncultured Ginsengibacter sp. | reverse complement strand
GTTGTATTCATCCAACCTTGTTTGCTGGAACCGTAAATTGTTGGAAAATCAAGCTGCTCTTCTGTTGCATCGAGATTAAAAAATAATTCAAATACAGCATCATGCACTTCATCAGGACGGCAATTTGGCTTATCAACTTTGTTAATAACTACAATGGGATGAAGTCCTAATTGCAAAGCTTTCTGTAGTACGAAACGTGTTTGAGGCATCGGGCCTTCAAAAGCATCTACCAATAGAAGCACGCCATCCGCCATTTTTAAAACACGTTCAACTTCACCACCAAAGTCACTGTGACCAGGCGTATCAATTACATTAATTTTTACATCCTTATAAGTAACAGAAACATTTTTACTAAAGATGGTAATGCCACGTTCTCTTTCAAGATCGTTGCTGTCCATTATCAGTTCACCCGTCTCCTGGTTATCGCGGAAGATATTAGTGCTATGCAAAATTTTATCAACCAGTGTTGTTTTACCATGGTCAACGTGTGCAATGATTGCTATATTTCTTATGTCCATAAATTAAAATTTTTGCTTAAAAAGCTCAAAATGGAATATCCTGAATTTTTTAAGTCTGCGAAGGTAAGCTAATTCAGCGTCCCGGCAAGGATTAAACAAAGGTTAACACAAAATTTAAACGTTTAATTGTATGCCGAAATTGCAATACCATTTTTTGGAAGTTAATTTGAAGGTAATTGTGATGTAAAATTATAAAATGAAAAGAAAACTTCCTTCGCTTAAAACATGCATCATTTTAGATTTAATTGGCTGTGCCAGTTATTTAATTCTTCCCTTTGGCCCGCTATGGGCAATTATATCAGGTGTAATTTTTTATTTTTTGTTTGGAAAAAAATTTGGAGTGCTTGGTGGCATCTTCTCTTTTATTGAAGAATTATTTCCGGGAATAGATTTTATTCCAACGTTTACTATTGGGTGGTTTATTAGAAAATTTGAAATAGAAAAAAAGCTCCTTCCATCATCCCGATAAAGTGATATGCATTTTATGAAAGATGATATGCAATAAAGTAATTAGTTTTAGAAAAACTAAATCTATTGCAATGAAAATCTTTTTATCATTTTTATTTTCTGCTATTTTGTTGCCCGCTTGTTTTGCCTAGGATAGCATTACCATCCCCGATATTCATTATGCAGAAAAAATTATCAGCCTTCATTTTACAGAAGCAAAAGAAGATTCGATATCAGGCCAGGTGCAGGACAGGGCAAAGGAATATGATAAAATGCATCAACATTCCTTAGATAATTCTGTTCCGATGACAATGGCAGAAAGCCCTTTGCTGCCTTACATGAATTTCAATAAAAAACAACTTCCTGTAAATTTTATTATTCCGGCGAATGTGAATTTACCGGCCAATAGAAATGATCTTGCCTTTTATTCCATTCCTCAATTAGCTTCTCTTATAAAAAATAAAAAAATATCCTCTGTTGAGCTTACTAAATTTTTTATTGATCGTTTAAAAAAATACAGCGATACACTTCAATGTGTTATTTCCTTTACTGAAGACATCGCTATGAAGGAAGCTGCTGAAGCAGATAAAGAAATTGCTGCAGGAAAATATCGCGGATTATTACATGGTATTCCTTATGGATTAAAAGATCTTTTTGCAGTAAAAGGAACAAAAACAACCTGGGGAGCAGAACCCTATAAGAACCAGGTAATTGATGCTGACAGTTACGTATACACGAAATTACATGAAGCAGGTGCTGTATTAATTGCAAAGCTTACTTTAGGTGCATTGGCAATGGACGACTATTGGTTTGGAGGTCACACAAAAAATCCATGGAATATGCTGGAAGGTTCCAGTGGTTCTTCCGCAGGTTCAGCCGCAGCAACGGTTGCAGGGCTTGTCCCTTTTGCTATCGGAACGGAAACATATGGCTCCATTATTTCACCATCTACTGTTTGTGGTGCAACAGGGCTAAGGCCAACATTTGGTTCCGTTAGTAGAAGCGGCGCAATGACATTATGTTGGTCTCTTGATAAAGCCGGCCCTATTTGCAGAAGCGCAGAAGATGCGGCAATCGTATTTTATTACTTACATGGAACGGATGGCTTTGACGCGGCTGCGGTAAATATGCCCTTTAATTATACCGGCAAGGCAGATTTATCAAAAATGAAAATAGCATATGCAAAAAATTATTTTGGTAAAAAAGATACATTAGGAAATGAAGATGCAGTTTTAGATATTTTTAGAAAAGCGGGCGCCAAATTGATTCCTATTGATTTTCCCGATTCGGGCATTTATAATTTTGATATGATCGGAATTGTAATCGGCTCTGAAAGCGCAGCAGCGTTTGATGGCTTCACAAGAACCGGCCTTGATGATCAAATGACGAGGCAGGGAAAAGGCGAGTGGCCCAACTATTTTCGTGCTGCAAGGTTTATTCCGGCAGTGGAATATATTAATGCTAACAGGCACCGGTATACGCTGATGCAAAAAGTAAATGAGGTAATAGAAAAATACGATGTTATCATTTGCCCCACGTGGGTGGGTAACCAGGCTGCAATTACTAATTTAACCGGCCATCCTGCTATCAGTTTACCAACTGGTTTTAATAAAGAACATACGCCTACAAGCATAACCCTTGTCGGCAAGTTATATGATGAAGCAACAATACTATCCATTGCAAAAGCTTATCAGGATGCAACACAATGGAATAAAATGCATCCTGGTTATTTCAAATGAAGATTCCGCATCGGGTAACTTAAATAAATTAGGATAATTTATTTTGAATAGTATCTTCATAAAATTCTGATTAACGAATTCAGCTAAAATTTCCGAAATGAACAAATTACTTTTCTCACTCTCATTCATTCTTGTTTTTAAAGTCACATTTTCCCAGACAAAAAACATAACCGGTTTCTATGAAAAAAATGTTGACAAAGAATTAAGTATTGAATCATCATTTGATAAAAATCTAAGTAAAGAAAATGTAGGAGAAACCATTAAAAAGCTTTCTGCAGTGCCGCACCACCTGGGCTCTCCCGGCAGTAAAGCAAATGCTGAGTATATTCTCAGCCTTTATAAAAAATGGGGATGGGATGCGCAAATAGAAACATTTCATGTACTGTTTCCTACTCCAAAAACAAGAGAACTGGAAATGATTTTCCCTACATCTTATAAAGCCATCTTGAAAGAGCCTGCTTTAAAAGAAGATGCCACGAGTGGGCAGGAAGGACAGTTGCCAACTTACAATGCATATAGTGCCGATGGTAATGTAACAGCCGATCTCGTTTTTGTAAATTATGGTTTACCTGATGATTATAAGGTACTGGATAAAATGGGTATTGATGTGAAAGGAAAAATTGTAATTGCAAAATATGGCCACAGTTGGCGTGGCATGAAACCAAAAATTGCACAGGAACATGGAGCCGTCGGTTGCATCATTTACAGCGATCCGATGGATGATGGATATTTTCACGGTGACGTATACCCGAAAGGAGCTTTTAAAAATGAATACGGCGTTCAACGGGGTTCTGTGATGGATATGGTTATCTATCCCGGTGATCCCTTAACACCCGGTATTGGCGCTACAGAAGATGCAAAAAGATTAGACAGGTTACAAGCTCCCAATCTTTTAAAAATACCTGTATTGCCAATAAGTTATCATGATGCAACGCCTCTATTAGAAGCACTTGAAGGCCCTGTAGCGCCCGATGAATGGCACGGTGGTTTGCCATTTGCCTATCATATAGGACCGGGTAAAACCAAAGTGCATTTGAAGGTTGCATTTAATTGGGACATTGTTCCCTGCTATGATGTAATAGCAAAAATCCAGGGTTCTAAATTTCCTGATGAATGGGTAATACGTGGTAATCACCAGGATGCATGGGTAAATGGAGCTGCCGATCCAATCAGCGGACAGGCGGCACTGTTAGAAGAAGCAAAATCAATAGGAGAGCTTTTAAAAACAGGCTGGAAGCCTGATCGCACTTTGGTATATTGTTCATGGGATGGTGAAGAACCTGCCTTACTCGGATCTACAGAATGGGTTGAGGAACACGAAAAGGAATTACAGCAGAAGGCAGTTGTTTATATAAATTCTGATGGCAATGGCCGGGGATTTTTATATGCCGAAGGCTCACACGCTTTAGAACCTTTGATGGATGAAATTGCAAAACAGGTGGTGGATCCGCAAACTAACGTAAGCGTATTCGAAAGAAAAAAAGCACACGATGTTATAGAAGCAAAAACAACGGAAGCAAAGAAAAAAGTAATAGATGAGAAGGATTTAAAATTAGGCGCAATGGGCTCCGGGTCTGATTATTCTTCTTTTATACAACATGCCGGTATTCCGTCATTAAATATCGGCTACGGCGGAGAAGATGATGGTGGGGAATATCATTCTATTTATGATTCTTATGATTTGTATAGAAAATTTAAAGACCCCGGATTTCAGTATGGCGTTACACTCGCAGAAACTTCAGGCCACGCGGTTCTGAGGATGGCTAACGCTGATGTTGTACCGTTTGATTTTACTCATCTGTATAAAACTATTGATGGATATTCAAAAGAATTAATTACTCTTTTGGATAATGAAAGAGCATTTACTGAAATTGAGAATTCAATT
Source organism: uncultured Ginsengibacter sp. (assembly GCA_966191655.1). Classification (GTDB taxonomy): domain Bacteria; phylum Bacteroidota; class Bacteroidia; order Chitinophagales; family Chitinophagaceae; genus Ginsengibacter. The sequence goes on along the minus strand of CBIGQT010000266.1, from coordinate 418 downwards.
ATAAATGCAGGAGATTATAAGACAGGTGAAGATCCAACTAAAAAATTCGTAAATCCTTCTGTAAAATCCATTGTTCCCTATCTTAATTTTTCCCCTTTACAAAATGCCCTGGAACAACTGAAAAAAAGTACAGATAGCTTAAAAGTTATTTACCAGGATAAAATAAAAAATGATAATGTAAGTGATGCTTTCAATCAATCGCTTTATAAAGCCGAACAACAATTATTAAATGAAGCTGGATTACCACGCAGGGGATGGTATAAACACACCATATATGCTCCCGGATTTTATACAGGCTATGGAGTAAAAACTTTACCGGGCATTCGTGAAGCTATTGAACAAAGAAAGTGGCAGGAGGCGCATGATCAAATAGAAGTGGATGCTAAAGCAATTACTCAACTGGCAGATTATTTAAATG
>CBIGQT010000265.1:0-5017 GCA_966191655.1 uncultured Ginsengibacter sp. | reverse complement strand
GAAAAGTTTCGTCCCGCATCCATTTTAATATTATAAGAAGGAATAAAATCATAATCAACTCCAAGATTATACAATGTTACCGCAGACTGATCTGTTCCAAGTTTTTTTGATCCGTTAGTCCAATAAATTTCATCTCCCATTACACTGGTTGATGCAGCAATACTTTTTACTGCCGGCTGCTGCTGCATAGCAGATTTAAAAGGCTGATACGTATTTTGGTACAATGAATCAGATAAAGTTTGCGGCCCTTTTAAAACAAGAGTTTGATTAATGTCTGTGCCAATACTTTGATTGCGCATATAGCTCACCTGCTGATAAACTATAATGGTTCCTGCAATTAATACCACAGAAATAATAAACTGTGCAACAATTAAACTCTTGCGAAGTAGTAAACCACCAGATGTATTTTTAAATGCGCCCTTTAAAACAACAACAGGTCTGAAAGACGACAATACAAATGCAGGATATATACCGGATAACAAAGTACCCAATGCAAAGAGCAATAAAAATATAAGCCAGTAAGTTGGTGTGAGTGCAAAGCCGGTATAATGATCCCTCCCGGTAAACGCATCGAAAGGATGCAGCAAAATAAAAAATACAAAAAATGAAAGCGCTAAAGAGATTGAATTAATTACTACACTTTCTGCCAAAAACTGTTTTATTAAATTGTTGCGCAAAGCACCTAACACTTTTCTTACACCCACTTCTTTTGCACGTTCTACTGATCTTGCTGTTGCAAGATTTATATAATTAATCCAGGCAATACAAACTATAAATATGGCTATAAGAAATAAAAACGCCACTGCCTGCCCGTTGCCATTTGCTTCCGCTTCCTGGTTATAATTTGATTGGAGATGTATATCGCTTAACGGAATAAAATGTAACTCCGCCCGGGAATTATTGTTTTTATGCCAGGGCTGGCTGTTAATATATTTATCAGTAAACCCAGGAAGTTTTGCTTCCAACTTTTTATAGTCAACGCCAGGCTTTAATTGCAGGTAAACATAAAAATCGTACCAGCCCCATGCCGTTTCACTGGAATTAGAGCTATCGCCCTCCGACCTCAACTCTTTTCCAAGTGTTGCATAAGAAACAAGGTATTTCATTATTAAATGAGAATTGGAAGGAAAATCCTTATAAACGCCGGTTACTTCAAAGGGCTGTATGTGATCACCGTTTCTGTTCACTAATGTTTTGCCGAGTGCATCTATATCTCCAAAATATTTTTTTGCAGTTGATTCAGAAAGAATGATTTTATCCGGCCCCGTCAGGGCATCTTTTGCATTACCTTTTATAAAATGAAACCCAAACATATCAATTGCTGCGTTATCAGCATAGTATCCTTTATCTTCTGAAAATCGCTTATTCAGCGCTTCATTTGATAATAAAAGATTATCATCAATTAACCTGCAAAAATTCTGTACTTCGGGAAAATCCTTTTTCATGGAGGGCCCGATGGCAGGATAAGATGTTGCCGACTTGTAAGCGAGAAGACCTTTTTGATAACTATCAAGTCTTACACGAACTATTTGATTCGCATCCGGTTCAAATTTATCATAGCTTTTCTCGTAAGAAACATAATGAAATATCAATAAACAACAACTCATTCCGATGGTTAAGCCTGCAATATTTAATAAAGAAAAACCTTTTCTTTTAAAGATATTACGAAATGCAAGTTTGAAATAATTCTTTATCATGATATTAATTTTATATTTCGTATAAATATATCCGTTAGTAACAATCCAATTTTAATTCCTTATTCAGTACGTAGTGATTTCACCGGGTTTGCCAGTGCAGCTTTTATAGCTTTTATGCTTACGGTAATTAAGGCAATACCAAAAGTTATAAAAGCAAAAAAAACAAAAATCCACCAGCTTAATGATGTTTTGTAAGCAAAGTTCTGCAGCCATTTATTCATGGCATAGTAACCCACAGGCAAAGCAATGCAGGTAGCTATCAGTACGGGTTTCAACAAATCTTTTGATAGTAGTATCACAATGTCCTGCACCGAAGAACCCAGCACTTTTCTTACGCCAATTTCCTTAAACCTTTTTGTGGCTGTAAAAGATGCGAGGCCAAATAAACCCAGGCAGGCAACAAAAATTGCCAAACAGGCAAACACAGTTAAAATAGTTTGCTGGCGCAAATCTTTTTGATATAAATTACCAAACTGCTGATCTAAAAAACTATATTCAAAAGGATAAGATGGCGCTACCTTATCGTATTCACTTTTTATGGTAGCAATTCCGGATTGTATATTACCCGGTTTCAATTTTATCAATGCCACTCTCCTGTCCATGGCCGGTGAAATGACTAACGCATCTATATTTTCTTTCAACGATAAAAAATTGAAATCGCTAACTACACCGATTATTCTTCGTTTTGCATTATCCCTAACGGTGTTTTGTATCCATTTACCAACGGCCTGTTCAGGAGTCCATCCTAACTTTGTTGCTGCAGTTTTATTAATTAATACCGCATCTGTTGTATCGGTGGGAAATTGCGCTGAAAAATTTCTTCCGGCAATAATTTTTAATCCTAATGTGTTTACATATTCAAAATCCGCAAACTCAGTTCTTGAAGTCCATTTTTCCGGATGATCCTGCACATCAAACATGTGTACATCGAAAAAACCACCGGGTTCGCCAGACATTAACGACACAGATTGAACATCACTTTTATTTTGTAATTGAGTTTTAAATGTGTTCATATTGTTATAAATATCATTATTGTCAATTGGCACAATAACCGTTTGTTCTTTATTATAACCGAGTTGTTTATTCTTGACATAATTCATTTGTTTGGTGATGATGATGGTACCAATAATCAGAAACACAGAAATGCTGAATTGAACGATAACCAATGCCTGCCTGAATGATGAACCGCCTTTGCCCAGGCGAAGCTTTCCTTTTAAAGCCTGAACAGGTGAGAATGCTGAAAGGAAAAATGCAGGATAACTTCCTGCCAAAAAGCCAACAATAATTATTACACCAATTAAAAAAAGATAGATGGGCAATGTATTCCATGAAACCGTTAGTGAATAACCGAGCAACTGATTATACCAGGGCATCACTATAAATAACAGGCAAACTGCCAGGACGCAGGATATGGTAGTTAATAAAATTGATTCGCCGATAAACTGCCAGATAAGATTATTGCGCAATGCGCCCAACACTTTACGTAAGCCAACTTCTTTTGAACGTTCTGCAGCACGGATAGTTGAAAGATTCATGAAGTTGATACAGGCAATTAAAAGTATGAGCACTGCAATAGAAAGAAAAATATACACGACTGTTTTATCACCATGCTTTACACCATCAAAAGTCACGTCGTCAAAATACACATTTTTTAAAGGTGGAAATGAGAGCGAAAAATGAAATCCATATTTCTTCATATCACTTCCCATGTATTTTTCCATAAATGCAGGGAATTGCTTTTCAACCTGCGCCTGGGTTACATGCGGATCGAGCAATACATAAGTATATAAACCATTGTTGATCCATACAGTCATATTTCCACTATTCTTATAATTTTCAAGTGGCACAATCAAATCAAAATCAAGATGAGAATTGGAAGGAACATCTTTGGCAATACCGGCAACTTTTAAAGAAAGTTCTTTATCAAGCATAATAACTTTGCCCATTGCATTATCAATACTTCCGAAATATTTTTTGGCGGTAGTTTCAGTCAGCACCACATTGCCCGGGTCTTTTAAAACAGTTGAAGCATTCCCTTTCACTAACGGGAAAGTAAACAGGCTGAAAAAGTTTGAATCCACTTCATATACTTTCTTTTCATTAAAAGACTCATTACCGACAGTAACCAGATTATTAGTCGGGTTTACCCGAACGGCTTTTAATATCTGTCCTTTAAAATCATTTAATAAAGCCGGAGCATACGGGCCGGATAAATAGGAAACACTGCCTGATTTACCCTCGTTTTCAAAAGAACGCATGACACGATATATGTGATCTCCCTGCTTATGAAAATTATCGACACTAAATTCATTCATGATGAACAGAAATATCATCATACAAACGGTAATGCCAATAGTTAATCCAAGAATATTTATTAAAGAAAAAACTTTGCTCTTCATCAGGTTTCGCCAAGCGGTCTTGAAATAATTTTTTATCATATAATTTCGTTTAATATATATCGTTAGTATGTTTCATCCCGTTCTTAAACCTGCCGGCAGGAGTCTTTAAAGGAGGAAGATTTAAAACTGTTATTAAATTAAATATTATCCAAAATTAAAAACCTCCAAAAGCCCCTCCCCTGGAGGGGTTTGGGGAGGCTATTCTGTTCTTAAACTTTTAACAGGATTTGCAACCGCCGCTTTTATTGCCTGGAAGCTTACTGTAATCAATGTAATCACCAAAGCGCCCGCACCGGAAAGAATAAATATCCACCAGGAAATAGCTGTCCTGTAATCGTAATGTTGTAACCATTGATGCAAATAATACCAGGCCAATGGTATAGCAACAAAGCATGAAATAATTACGAGAAATGCAAATTCTCTTGATAACATTTGCCAGAGATTGTATACTGATGCACCAAGTACTTTACGGACGCCAATTTCTTTTTTGCGTTGTTCTGCAACAAACGATGCAAGGCCGAATAATCCAAGGCAGGAAATAAAAATTGCCAGTATGGTAAAGAAGGTTGCCAGATTACCTACACGCTGCTCATCAGAAAATTTCTTTGCATAGTCTTCATCATTAAATGCGTAATCAAATGGAGCATTTGGATTATACTTTTTAAAAACTGTTTCAATTTTACTTAATGCATCTTTTATGGGCGCACCATGTTTTATTGCCACCGTTATTACGTTTGCCCAACCCGGATTAAACATGAAAACTGTTGGCTTAATAGGCTCGTACGGAGACTCCATAATCATATCTTTTATCACGCCAACAACTGTATATTTTTTATCGTTGAATTGAATAATCTGTCCAACAATATCCTGTTTAATCCCCACTTGTTTTACCGCAGATTCATTCAATATCATTCCTAAAGT
>CBIGQT010000264.1:0-5017 GCA_966191655.1 uncultured Ginsengibacter sp. | reverse complement strand
AATTGATGATATATATGCCTGTAAGTTTTATTTCAGTTTACATAGCTATTTATTTTTTATTGCCCCGTTACATTCTCAAAGAAAAATATCTAAGCTTATTTTTAATAATAAGCGTTCTTACTATTTTTTATTTTTCATTAGCGTGGCTGCTAATGTTACTGTTGGCAGATATTACAACCAGTCTTTCCCTGAACCAATTACCGGTAAGCATTAAATGGTTTGAGCCGATACGTTATGGAATAGGCCTTCCGCTTACATCTGCGGTATTTGTTATCACTATCAAATTATTGAAACACTGGCACCTTGAACAAAAAGAAAATGAATTGCTGCAACATCAAAAAATCAATACCGAACTGCAATTATTGAAATCACAATTTCAACCCAATTTTTTGTATGATGCACTTCAGCATATTTTCTATCTCATTTGCAAGCATTCTCCCCAATCGCCGGAAACAGTTTTAAAATTATCAGAACTGCTTAGCTATATTTTATATGAAAATGAAAAGGACTACGTGCCACTGGAAAAAGAAATACACATAATAAAAACCTATCTCAGCCTTAAAAAAACTTTCTATCCTGACAGGTTTATGGTACAAATGAAACAGCAGGGTGAAACAAAGAATATGATCATTGCTCCTTTATTATTGGTATCGCTCGTTGAAAGTTGTTTTGAAACATTTCTATTTACACCCACGCAGCAGCTTGATCTTAGTGTTGATATAAAAATTGAAAATGGCGAAATGTATTTCCTGGTAGAATGTAAAAGCAATTCTGAAAATGAACAGGCACAGAAAAACGATAATAATAAATTGACAAAATCAATTAAACGGCTTGAACTATTATATCCGGGGAAACACAGTTTTGACGTGTATTCAGAAAACGGGATTACTAATTTATTATTGGTACTTGAGGCTGTTGAAACTTCGCTGGTAATTGAAAATGAAAAAGAAGAATTAGTTGTATTATGACCATGCACGAATTTATATTTTCGAACAAGCGCTCTGTAAAAATCAGCAGGCATCTTCTCTTTTGGACAGGGTGGTTCCTGTACATGGTATGCACGCAGGTTAGAAACCAAAGTCCCGAGGTGATAGGCATGAAAAATTTTATAGTTTACCAGTTAGCTACTTCTCTTAACCGGCTTTTATTACAAATGATATTTTGTTATACAACCGTTTATTTTTTGGTGCCCCGTTATTTGCAGAAAAAAAAATACGTACAATTTACGGTGCTGCTTTTATTGTTTCTTTTCGGTATGTACTGGCTTACCTATTTTGAATTTGTACACTTTTGGTATAGAAGTTATGTATTTCTATCGAACATTTTACCTTTTGCCGATGAACCAAATCCTGTCGGGCCTTTATCTATGTTCCTGAACAAATATTATAGCTTTTACAGTAATGTTCATTTTACCGGTTCATTGGTTTCAAGTGGAATTATATTATCAGTTAAATATTATAAAAGCTGGTACATTAAGCAACGGGAAAACGAAATGCTTATAAATGAAAATGCCCGGGCCGAACTTCAATTACTAAAGGCACAGGTGCATCCTCACTTTTTATTCAACACGCTTAATAATATTTATTCTCTTACCCTTGACGATTCGCCAAAGGCTGCTGCAACTGTAAAAAAATTATCCGGAATGGTGCTGTACATGACAAAAGAAGGTTCGGAATCTTTTGTGCCGGTAAGCAAAGAAATAAAAATGTTACTTGATTATATAGGGCTTGAAAAAATACGATACGGTGACAGGCTTGAGATGATTATTAAAATAAAACATGGTGAGGATGATAACAGGTTAGTCGCCCCGTTATTAATGATTCCATTTGTTGAAAATTGCTTTAAGCATGGAGCCAGTAAAACAATTGATACCGCAAGAATTGAATTATTTATTGAAACAGGAATTGAATGGCTCGAATTTAAGATAAGTAACAGTGTCCCTTCCATTCACGCAACGGAGAATGAAAGAAATAAGATTGGATTGATGAACGTAAAAAAAAGATTGCAGCTTATTTATCCCGGAAAGCACACGCTCGATATTCAATCCTCTGAAAACCTGTTTATCGTTTCAATGAAGATAAAATTAGAAAAACAAAATCCTGTTGCAGAGCAAAAAGTTTTTTTTCAAACATTAACAGAAAACAACTATGTCAAATAAAAAAATTAACTGCCTGGCAGTAGACGATGAACCACTTGCTTTATCAGTATTAAAAAAATATATAGCGGCAGTTGAATGTCTTGAATTGGCCGGAACCTGTGCCAATGCAGTGCAGGCATTACAAATGCTGCAACAACATCATATTGATCTCATATTTCTTGATATACAAATGCCGCAAATAATGGGCACAGATTTTATCCGCACTTTAAAAAAGTCTCCCAAGGTAATTTTTACTACAGCTTATAGAAAATATGCAATAGAAGGGTTTGAACTGGATGCTGTTGATTATTTATTGAAACCTATTTCATTTGAACGTTTTCTGAAGGCAGTAAATAAAGTTTTACAAACAGATATTAATATTCCTGATTCTGTTTATCAAACATCAGATATAATTCCTGAGTCTTCCAATTCCTGCCTTTATGTACGGGCAGACAGGAAAATGATAAAAGTGCTTCTGAATGAAATTCTCTATATAGAAGGATTAAGCGACTATGTAAAAATTATTACCAAAACAAAAACAATTGTAACCAAACAATTGATTTCTGCTCTTGAAGAAACATTACCAAAAGAAAGTTTCATAAGAATTCATCGTTCATTCATAATTGCTACCAATAAGATAGATTCATACAATGCTGATAGTATTCAAATTGGAAATAAAGAGTTACCAATTAGCCGGCTTTTCAAACAAAATGTAAACAAGCTTTTAGGTATATCGTCTTTATCTTCTTCTAATGGAAGCAAGGGAATTAAAAAAGAAATGTAAAAAAATGACAAAAAATATATTTAATATTAATAAAAATAAAACAAAATGAAAAAGAGTATCATTATTTCAACTGCTTTATTATTTCTTGTACACTTTGCCAAATCGCAGGGTTGCATCATTGTCCGTAATGTTTCAGGGCTGGGCGGCCAATATAATTTAGTCAGTAAATCATTTTCTTCGTCTAACTGGCAACTCAGCATCAATAACCGCTACTTCAAAGCCTACCATGATTATAAAGGCAAGGAGGATCTGAAATTACCTCCCGAAAATCAAAATGTTATTAAATCTTTTTCAATGGATCTTACTCTTACCAGGTTTTTATCTCATGGCTGGTCACTTGATTTAGGTTTTCCAATTTCAGCAAATAGCCGTACAACAAATTCAGAACATGGTGGCCCAAATACAACAAGGCATACAACAAGTGCTTTTGGCATGGGCGATCTTCAATTCACAGCTTATAAATGGTTATTGAAAACTAATGTTGAGCAAAGAGGTAATATACAAATAGGATTGGGAATCAAATTCCCTACAGGTAACTATAACAAGCAGGGCTACTTTTACAGGAACGACACTACAAGAATATTATCTACCCTTAATCCAGCCATTCAATTAGGGGATGGAGGAACAGGTATTGTTACAGAATTAAATACTTTCTATTTCTTTGGTTCCAAAAAAAATCTCAGTGTTTATGGCAATTTTTATTACCTCATAAATCCCACCAATATAAATGGTACACAATATACCCAGGGTAAACCACAAACACAAGATGGCATTCGACATGGGGCATACGATGTTAGCGTGATTGATGTATATTCAATTCGTGCAGGATTAAGTTATGATTTAAAACGCTGGGCTTTTTCAGGGGGTGTAAGGTATGAGGGCGCTCCCGTTTATGATTTAATTGGAAAAAGTGATGGAATACGTCGTTCCGGTTATACTTTATCAGCAGAGCCGGGTATTATTTATAAATTTAAAACCGCAAGCATTTATTGTTATGTTCCTTTCTTGCTTTCCCACGAGGTAAAACAAAGTGCTCTCGACATAACAATAACAGAGAAAACGGGAGTATATACAAGTAGTCCGGGCGGGTCAGGTGACTACCAGATTTTTTTAGGAGCTCAATTTCAATTGTGAGTTGTATAATCTTTCAATACAATTGCATTAACACCGGCACGTTGCCGGTGTTTTTTGTTTGCATTTAATAAATTACAAACTAAAATAATTATCTATAATTTTATTATGTTATTCCTCCTTAAATCTCATGCAACAAACCCGCCGCCTTGCAGCTATTCTCTTTACTGATATAGTTGGTTCTACATCCATGATGCAGAAAGATGAGCAGCATGCCTTATCAATAAACAGGCACTACGTTGCTGTTTTAAAAGAATGTGTTCTATCAAGAGGCGGAGAAATTCTAAATGATTTCGGCGATGGAAGCCTTTGCTGTTTTGGAAGCGCTACAGAAGCTTTGCGGTGTGCCATTGAAATGCAACAACAATTTCAACTGGAACCCAAAGTTCCTCTGCGTATAGGGCTGCACGTTGGAGAAATATTTTCTGAAGATGGCAAAGCTTTTGGTGATGGAGTAAACATCGCTTCAAGAGTTCAATCACTAGGCATTGCCAATTCAATTTTATTTTCTTCAGAAATAAATAGTAAGATTAAAAATCAGCAGGAGTTTAAATGTGTTTCTCTTGGTACGTTTCATTTTAAAAATGTGGATGAACCTATGGAGGTTTTTGCGTTAGCCAATGAAGGACTGGCTCTTCCTAAAAAAGAAGAGTTGACCGGCAAATTAAAAGAGATCGAAAAAAAATCATCTATTAGAAAATGGATCATAACAGCAGTGTCAGTAATATTATTAGCTGTTTCATATTTCATCTATCAGAATTTTTTTCATACAACAGGATTTTCGGGAGAAAAAACAATTGCAGTCTTGCCTTTCGAAAATTCCGGTGAACCGAATAGCGAAGAATATATTTCTGACGGTATCACGCAAGATATTATTAATAACCTTTCAAAAATTTCTTCATTGCAAAAAGTGATTGGTTGGTTTTCGGTAAGAAGCTTTAAGAAAACAACAAAATCACTTAAAG
>CBIGQT010000263.1:0-5028 GCA_966191655.1 uncultured Ginsengibacter sp. | reverse complement strand
TCTTGAAAAAACCACCACAACTAAGCTGCCTCTGGTAGCTTTTTTTATACACAGATAACTGAGCAAAAAATAAAATTAGAAACTATTAATAAAATAATTTATTTTAGTATTCTTAATGATGTGATGCTGATGTCTTAATCATTGAGCCTCCCCTACACTCTACGCACACTCCGCTTACCTAAAAAGGTTTTTTATTAATGAATTTTATTATTTAATAAAGTATGAATTAATATACCCTTTTCTTGCTATTTTAATTTTAACGCTAATCAACAATCTACATTTATGAGAAAGTTTCTACTATCAATCAGCCTGTTCCTGATCTGTTTGACATTGTGTAACAAAAACATATTTGCACAATCTCAATTAAGTATAAAAAATTTTGCCGTTTTTGGCGGCGATGGTACTGCAAGCACAATTGATTCCACAACATCCGGTGTCGAGTTTGCCTCAAATATAAATATTGCAGGAGGAGGTTCTGTAGGAACAAACACCTTTCTACAGTTTAATAATTTCGTAACCGTTGCGGGAAATGTTTATGGCAATACGGCAAGAATTGGAAATACCTTTACCAATAATCCGGGTAGTATCTTTATATATAACAGGCAAAATCTTAAATATGCCGTTTTAGACGAAGGTTATGCTCCTCAGTATTTATCTCCAGGAAATATTACCGTTAACGGAAATACTGTAATTAGCACGCAGCTTGGCGGTACGATTAGTGGATCAGTAACCCATCCTAATTCTTACACTTACAGCGGACCTTCTCCTGATGGCGGGGAGATTAATACAGATTCAACAGTGTCTATAGTTTTTCCACAGTTACCTTCAATGCCGCCGCTTACTACATTTCCGGCTGCCGGAACAACGCCTATTACTACTACTCAAACAATAACACCGGGCAGTTATGGAGCCATGGCTCTTGCAGCCCAGCAAACATTGAGATTTTCAGGAGTGGGCGTTTATGTGTTTACCTCTATAGCAAATGGATTGGCCGATTCATTAATATTCGATTTCAAAAACAATGTCACAGGTAGTATAAAAATTTACGTTTATGGAAATGTTGACCTAAACAGCATAAATACATTTATACAAAATGGGGGCGACGCATCGCGAATATATATCGAAAATCACGGAACATCTTTTTTAATTAATTCTACAAGTTCTATTGATTCACATTGGCAGGGAATAATATTTGCTCCTAACGGACCGGTTAAAATTGGAAGTACAAATGTGGGTTCAGCTAATACGTTTAGCGGCTGCGTTTGGAGCGCTAAAAAAGTAACGATTGGCATCAATACCGCTTTTACTTTTGTTCCATTATCGTCTTCTGCAGACCCTTCTCCCAATAGCCTGATTCTTCCTTATTATACACCCCCCGCTGATGGAAAAACGAATACAATCATAGGTTCGGAGCTCACCTCTCTTTTTGAAAATCCAGGTACAATAACCAATGACAGCATTATTTACAGGATTGATGGTAATAATGTATATATAGAAGTAGTTACTCTAAGCGAACAATATGGAAACGCTTATGATTTTTTATCCGCAAATGGCTTAACCAATGTCATCTCCTCTGTGGAAGGCATCTCTATTATTTCCGGAAGTTTTCCAATAGCCAACCTGACTCTATTAAATACCAGGCCGGATCTATTTAAATATGTACGCCCCCTTTATTTTCCATTGAGAAACAGCGGCGTTGTTTCAACACAAGGTGACACAGCCATGAGCTCAAACCTGGTAAGAAGCGGATATAATTTAACTGGCGCGGGTGTTAAAGTTGGAGTTATTTCAGATAGTTACAATACCATTCCGGGCGATTATGCCGGCATCGATGTCAGAAATGGTGATCTTCCGGGCGCAGGCAATCCCTATGGTAACACTACTCCCGTTGATGTGCTGGAAGAATACCCGCTGGGCCAAAGCATAGATGAAGGCAGGGCTATGCTACAGATTGTACATGATATAGCGCCAAAGGCAGCACTTGCCTTTACGACAGGTTTTTTAAATGCATCAGATTTCGCCCATGGAATTTATAATTTACAATCAGATGGCTGTAATGTGATAGTTGATGATATAACATACATTACAGAACCTTATTTTAAAGATGGTATTATAGCCAGGGCTGTTGACGATGCAACCTCCAGCGGAGTTAGTTATTTCTCTGCGGCGGGTAATTTTGGTAAAAAATCTTACGAAGGAACATTTACCGGTATACCTGCTCCTGCGAGTATAAGCGGTATTACCGGTACCGTGCATGATTTTGGAGGAAACAATCCTTTCCAAACACTCAATTTAACCCCGGGCAATTATACAATTGTATTGCAATGGGATGATAATTTTTATTCTCTTCGAACCAATGGCGGAATTCAAACAGACGGCGCCCAAACAGATCTTGATATATTTTTAACGGACAATCTTGGTGCAACTCTTTTTGGATTTAACAGAAACAATATAGGAAATGAGCCGGTGGAAGTTTTACCTTTTACGGTAACAGCCAATACTTCCGCCAATTTAATTATTAGTAAAGCGTCAGGCCCGGATGTTAAATTTAAATATATTGTCTTTCGTGGAAATCTTACTATTGCTGATTATGCCGGATCATCAACATTAGTTGGACAGGCCAATGCTGCGGGCGCTATTGCAGTAGGCGCAGTTCTTTACACTAATACGCCGCCCTATGGTTTACCAGTTCCGACCATCGCCTCCTTCTCTTCCATTGGTGGAACGCCGGTTGACGGAATTGCGAGAAATAAACCAGAACTAACAGCACCTAACGGAGTAAATACAACCGTAGATTTTGGTAGTGTTAATTTAGAGAATGATCACTTTCCTAATTTCTTTGGAACTTCTGCTGCTGCACCACATGCCGCTGCAAGTGCCGCTCTTTTAATAGAAGGAAAAAAGAAATATTTGGGAGAAACAATTACCCCTGCCAACCTTCGAACACTTTTGCTTACCACAACAATCGATATGGGTACTCCCGGCTATGATGATGCTACAGGGTATGGATTTATACAACCTTTCGCAGCAATGGAAACCTTTGCTAGTCCCATTCCGCAAATCGATTCATTGGTAACCACTAATCCTCTGGTTCGTCCTGTAATAACTCCTTTTACCGTTACAGTTAAAGGAAAGGGCCTTACCCCGGTAACACAAGTTTATTTACGTGGAGTTCCAATAACAACAAACTATGTAAATAATACTACGGTTACAGCAGAAATACCTGCATTTACTGATAATCCCGTGGTGCAGTTATATAATCCTTCCATAATCCCGGTTGCGGAGAGAACGAGTTTTGTTGATGGTGGATTATCAGATAGTGTATTTTTCTTTACAACTATAAAACAAATAGTAGTAACAGCGGATAATAAAACCAAAAAATATGGAGAAAAACTTCCGGCATTTACGGCTTCTATTACAGTAGATGGAGTGCCGATAGCCAACACATCTTTAACTCCGGCAGATCTAAAGTTAGATAATCTTATGTATACAACATCTGCTGCCACTTCAAGCAATGTAGCTAACTATTTTATCCATCCCGTTAATCCTTTAAATCCGGCTATCCCTGCCGACGCAGCTTTATTAACTCAATATAATTATCAATTTGTGGATGGGTTATTAAGGGTAGCTAAACTTCCTTTAAAGATAACGCCAAGAGATACTACGCTCACTTATGGACAAAGGATACATGGCATACATTATAATTATATAGTAGGCCCTTCTGCTAATTTACAAAATCCTGATAGCCTCTTACGTTCAATAAACCTAACCTATTCATCATCCGTAATTGATTCTATAATAGCATTGGTAAATGGATCAGGTGCCACAAGCAGAGCTTTGGTAAATAGTGACCTTACAAATTTAAGCATCATGATAAGTAGTGGGTCAGGAGCAACATCAAGGGCTTTGGTTAACAACGGATCGGGCACCGCCGAAACCAGTTATTTTGTTGATATAGATGTTACTTCAATTTTTAATTACCTGGCGAATCCTGCTTCATCGCCTCTTGTAAATGGCTCAGGAGCTACCAGCCGTGCTTTGGTTAACACGGGACCATTGATTAATGGCACTGCCAGTGTAGTGTCAAATGGATCGGGAGCTACCAGCCGTGCTTTGGTTAATGGTGATCCTACATTACTTAACAGCAACACTACGGGTGGCACAAGTAACACTAATGTAGCAGTAGTGATAAGCGATAGCGATGTGCCCGCTGCTACAAATAATATCATAACGGAAACGTCGGTTAATATGGTTACAAATGGCATTGCTGAAGGAATTCATACCATTGTGCCGGCTGCTTTTATCTCAGGAAATTTTGAAATATCCTATGGGCTTGGAACATTAACAATAAACAGGGCGCCATTAACTATTACTGCAAATAACCAATACACAAACAATGGAGTATTACCAGCATTTACATCTACAAAAACCGGCTATCAATTTCAGGATCCTAAACCTCCGGTAACAGGCCCTGCATATACCCTATCACCAACATATAAAGGTAAAGCAGGTGTTTACACAATAAAACCTTCTGCACTTTCATTTGCCGGAGATTCTAATTATTTAAAAAACTATATTAATGGAATCCTGTACGTTAATCCATATAATACTGGTAAAAAAATATTAATCTCAGTACGCTGTGTTGAAAAAGTAAAAAACGGTCCATCCGGATTAGGATATGTTGCACACTTTGTAGCTCAGAATAGTAATGCAACCCCATATTATGTACCTCTTGGATCGGATAATTTTCTCCTGGGAATTTGCAAATATTCCGGAGTTCCTCCCATATTATTCCCGCCGGGGACCACGAACTTTGATATATATTTTGACGGCACCATTATTACCTGGTGTTTAAATACATACCAGGGGAAAATTAAATGCTTCCAGTTAGCCATTGCCACTTCATTATGCAAATGTTCAACGGGCAAATATTCCCTTTCAAACAACGCTGAAATTTTTAATGAAAAGGATTTACCGACTAAAACAGAAATATATCCTAACCCAGCTACCGATAAATTAATGGTAACT
>CBIGQT010000262.1:0-5031 GCA_966191655.1 uncultured Ginsengibacter sp. | reverse complement strand
TACCAGTATCAGAAAGGTGCCGGGTTCCATTAAAGTATGTATGGAAATAGATTTGCCGGAGATGGAATTAAAAGCAGGCAACAACAACACAATTAATAAAATGCTGAGCAGCAAAGCAAATATTGCAGTAAGCAAAGATTTCGCAAAAAACTGTGTAACCAACTTCGGTTTTTTTGAGCCTGTTACTTTACGTATTCCGATTTCTTTCGCACGCCTTGCCGAACGTGCAGTTGTAAGGTTCATGTAATTAATGCAGGCAATGATTAACATGAACAATGCAACTGCGGCAAAAATGTAGATGTATGAAATGCTCCCAATTTCTTCCGGTTCAAATTCAAAATCAGAATGTAAATGAATGGATGTAAGCGGCTCTACACCAAAGCGGATTTTAATATCTGACTTCGCGAATAACGGCGCCAGAAATTTATCGTATAAAGGCAGCAACTTTTTTTCAAATTCCGCTGCATTTGTATTCGGCTTTAATAAAACGTATGTATAAATATTAAAGTTTCCCCAGTTGCCCATGAATTTCTTAGGAATAGAATTCATCGAAATCAAACCCGTAAAAATAATGTGGGAATTCTTAGGAAGATCTTTAATAACACCCGTGATCTTAAAAACATCTCCGTTATCGTTTTGCAATGATTTACCCATAGCGCTGTTATTTCCAAAAAACTTTTTCTCCAAAGATTGAGATAATACCATTGAGTTCGGCTCATTCAATGAAGTGTTTGGATCGCCTTGAATAAAGTGGCAGGTAAAAACTTTGAATACGGTACTATCACAAAAAAATACTTTGTCTTCATAAAATTTTGTATCACCATTTTTAAACATTGTTTTACCTGCGCCATTAAACCTCACAGCTTCTTCCACTTCAGGGAATTCTTTTTTTACTTCTATGGCAAGCGGATCGGGAGTAATGGTCCACTTCATCATGTCCTTGTCCGGTTCTTTGTCAAAAGTGGTAATACGATAAATCCTGTCTGCATTATTATTAAACCGGTCGTAGCTTAACTCATCTTTAATATAAAAAATTAAAAATAGGCTGAATGTAATGCCGATAGTAAGACCTAAAATATTGAGCAGGCTATACCATTTATCTCTTTTAAAATTGCGCAAGGCAACAAGCAGGAGATTCTTTATCATAGAAACTTTTTTTAAGTATCGCAAAAAACGTAAGGCCTGGAAAAAATTTTTGCAAACTTCTTTGTCACATTTTCTTTAACCGGATCATTCACTTCTCAAGCTCTTCACCGGGTTTGCTATTGCAGCTTTTATTGCCTGGAAGCTAACGGTTATCAATGCTATTAATATTGCCGTGCAACCTGACAATAAAAACATCCACCATTGAATGCTGATGCGATATGCAAAGCCCTGCAGCCATTGACTCATCACCAGCCATGCAACAGGAACTGCAATAATTGTAGCGATGGCCACCAGCTTTGCAAAATCTTTACTTAATAAAACTGTTACTGATGTTACCGATGCGCCTAACACTTTGCGTATGCCTATTTCTTTTGTACGTTGAGCTGTTGCAAACATTACAATTCCTAACAAACCCAGGCACGCAATAATAAACGCCAGTATTGTAAATGATAATGATAATTGTTCCTGCTTTTGTTCTCCTTCATATTGCTTTGCAAAATTTTCATCCAGGAAATGAAAGTCTGCCGCATTGTTTGCATCAAATTTTGTGTAAGTATTTTTTAAGAAAGCAATTCCCTGCGCTGCGTTTCCTTTTGCAATTTTCACATATAAATTATCTTTTTCTTTATCGTTAGGCGGCATCATCATTACCAATGATTCAATTTTATGCTGTAATGAGTAAGTGTGAAAATCTTTCGCTACGCCAATTATTGTTTTCGCAGATGTTTTATTATCGGGTGTGCGGTATTCCATTCTTTTGCCGATTGCATTTGTGTAGCCAAGCGTTTTCATTAAAGTTTCATTGATAATAATCGCATCATCTTTATCGGTAGGCATATCTTTTGAAAAATTTCTGCCTTGCAGCAAATGAATATCCATGGTATTTAAAAAATCTTCATCAACATATAATTTATTAGCAAGTTGTGATGCAGTTTGCATTACACCATTTTTCTCAAACCTGAACCCGTTTGTATTTAAATCATTATTTCCAATAGGGTTTCCGGCAATCGCTGCTCCCTGTATCAAAGAACTTTGCAGCAATGCATGTTTCAGTTCCGGTATCTCACTACGCACTTTCACATCATCAATGTGAAAACTAAGCACCTGCTCTTTATTAAATCCAAGATTTTTTTGCGAAACAAATTGCAGTTGTTTATAAATAATAAATGAGCTGCTGATTAAAAAAACAGCAATTACAAATTGAAATACCACAAGCGATTTACGAAACGTAACACTCGCCTGCATATTACCCAACTGCCCTTTAAGCGATGGTATCATTTTAAAACGCGATAAAAAAAGTGCAGGATAACTTCCGCTGATGCCGCCAATCAATAATATAAAAATAAAAAGACAGCCAATTGTTGTTGACACACCATAATGCCAGATTCCCACATCTTTCCCGGAAAGCGTATTAAAGAAAGGTAAACTCAATTGCACCAAAAAACATGCAATAATTCCTGCAATAAAAGTTACCAGCAAAGCTTCAGAAATAAACAGGCCAACCAAATGTTTTTGTGATGAGCCAATCACTTTTCTTATACCGATTTCTTTTACACGCATAACGGCACGCGCTGTTGAGAGATTCATATAATTTATTAATGCAATCAGCAATACCAAAACACCAATAATGATGAACATATAAATGCGGCTAATGCTCCCGTTAGGACTTACCTCATAATCTAAATTGGAATGCAGGTGTATAGAAGTAAGTGGCTGCAACTCTATCCGGAACTTAGTGTAGTTTGCCTGTGTAGCAATCATTTTAGTAAGTGAGCCTAACTTCTTTTCAAATGATTTTATATCGGTTCCTTTCTTTAATAATAAGTAAGTATAGAGATAAGAATTGTCCCAGCTATCATTACTTAAGGCTTCATCAAATGAGCGAATGCCACTAAACTGCAGGTGCGAATTTTTTGGCATATCTTCAATAACGCCAGTAACTTTATTGGGATAATGATTGCTTCCCAATAATATAGTTTGATTGATTGCCCCGGATGCATTGCCAAAAATTTTGTTAGCAAGACTTTGTGTAATAACAATTGATTGCGGTTGTGCTAAAGCTGTTTTACTATCGCCATATAAAAAATGATAGTTAAACAATTTGAATAATGATTTATCAGCAACGCAAATATCATTCTGCTTAATAATTTTATCACCATATTTAATAACGCCACCACCTTCCAAATCAATTCTTGCAGCATCTTCTACTTCAGGGAAATTATTTTTAAATGCAGTTGCAAAAGGTGCAGATGTAGGAACAATGTTCATACTTTGTCCGGGCCAGCTTGCATGTTGCACTACGCGACAAATACGATTGGCGTTTTCAAATGAACGGTCGTAACTCAGTTCGTCACTTACATATAAAACAATAAGCCAGAAAGCTGCAAGCCCAATAGCGATACCGCCAATATTAATTGCAGCATATATTTTATTACGTTGTAAATTGCGAAAGGCGGTTTTAAAATAATTCCTAAACATTTTACCTGTTTTATTTTCGTTTAATATTTACCGTTAGTTTTATTAAATTAAGTTACCATAATTTATTCACTTCGTAATGATTTCACCGGGTTTGCAACGGCTGCTTTTATTGATTGAAAGCTCACAGTTATCAGTGCAATGATAACCATGAAAATAAAAGGTAACACAAAATATAGCCAGTGAATATTAATCCGAAAAGCATAATTCTGTAACCATACTGATGAAGTAAACCATGCCAGTGGTGTGGCAATTATAAAAGCCACCAACAACAAAATTGCAAACTCGCGATAGAGTAATCTTAAAATGCTGATGACCGATGCACCTAACACTTTCCGTATACCTATTTCTTTTGTACGCTGAAGCGTTGTAAAAGATGCAAGGCCGAACAATCCCATGCAGGCAACCAGGATCGCCAGGCTTGTAAACAATCCAAACACTTGCCCGAAACGCTGATCGGCCTTATACTGATCGTTGAAATGATCGTCTAGAAAAAAATAATCAAAAGTATTCCCGGGGAAAAAATTACTCCACTTAGCTTTTACAAGATCAACAGTTTTGCCCGCATGCGCTGCATCCGTTTTCACAGATAAGTATCCATTTATATCAGGAATTAAGCGAAGAATTAATGGTTCAAACGCTTCCCGCAAAGATTGTTGATGAAAATTTTCTGTCACCCCAACAATTGTATATCGCCTTCCCCAGAAATCAATTCTTTTATTTAATGCTTCTTCGGGTTTATTAAATCCTAATTGCTCGGTTGCTTTCCTGTTATATATTACACTACTATCATCACTGCCAAAGCTTTTTGAAAAAGCACGCCCTGCAATTAGTTTCAATCCATAAGTTTTAATATAATCATAATCAACTCCTATAACACGATATTGTTTTTGAGTATTTTCGTCAGCGCCTACTAACTTGATGCCGCCTGCATTCCAGCCAACCGCCTCACCTGGAATACTTGTTGACACCGTTATATTTTTAACCCATGGATATTGATGTAATTCTTCTTTAAATGCTGTCATCTTTTGTAAATAAGTAGAATCAATTCCAACAATTGGGGCCGACACAACTAATGTTTGATCTATATTAATTCCCAATGATTGTTTGCGCATGTATTGTATTTGCCTGTACACGGTAACCGTTCCAATTAATAAAAATAATGAAGCAGCGAATTGAAATACAACTAAAGACTTTCTTAGCATTGAGTTTTGGTGTGTACTGCCCATATTGCCTTTCAAAACCTCAACGGGTTTAAAGCCTGACAATACAAACGCAGGATACAAACCAGATAAGAATACACCTGTTACAAATAATATCGCAAGCGAAATCCAAAACCGGTTCTGACTAAATAATGAAAAAGAAATTTGATGGCCGGAAAGTGCGTTGAAATCAGGAATAGCAACCATA
>CBIGQT010000261.1:0-5033 GCA_966191655.1 uncultured Ginsengibacter sp. | reverse complement strand
ACTAATCGAATTCATCAAAAACCGCATGCGGGCTGTATCCGTACCAAGGTTGTAATAGGCAGATGGAAAAGGTGCCGACGGCTCATTTGTTTGAGCATTCGCATTCATAGGGATTAGCCCAACAAGAATAATGTTCAGCAAAAAATATCGTTTAAGGCCAGTTGTCATAAAAATGAAGGATCGTCATACTAAATTTACTACTTAACGCTCAAATCAAAATTATACCGCAGCCTTTACTCCCTCATCTGCAGCATTTGGCAGGGGAGTGATTTCATTTTACAATTTTACAAACTCCACTCTCCTATTTTGCGCTTTCCCTTCAGGTGTAGTATTGGGCGCTGCCGGATCGGATGCACCTTTGCCATCTGTTGTTAACCTTGAACCATCAATTTTAAATTCATTTATTAAAAATGTTTTTACAGCATCCGCACGTTTTTTAGAAAGCGATAAATTCGATGCGGCATCACCGTCACTATCCGTATGCCCGATAATTTTTACATGTACATTGGCATTATCCTGCAACACATCAGCAATATCTTTTAAAGAACCGTAGGATGCTGGTTTAATGTTTGCAGAATTCACATCAAACAAAATTCCTGTGGTAGAAAATTTCCCCTCACTTATTAATTTGTTTCGGGTATCGGGATCTCCCACGGCAAGTTTCATATTACTTACCAGGTATTTATCCTGGTTGGCAAAATCGCCCCAGGTTTGAAACATCATGGTGTTATAAGTTTCACCGGGAGCAAATGCCCTTGGCAAATCAAACACTTTATTCTGGTCAAGATATACTCTCAGACGCTGCTTTTGACGCCAGATAGAAACTTTTATTTTTGTTGCACCGTTATTTTGAAATTGAATTTGATTGTCGATCATTTTATCCCCGGCTGTGTAGGCATAGATTGTAGCATTGCCTCCTTTGTCGCGGGGAATAGGTTGTATTCCCAGGTTTACTCCTGACCGCTTATTATAATTAAAATCAGCATTCAGTGGTTCTTTCCCGTCCTTCCCGTTTCCTGCAGACATAAAAAGCGCCTGGAGAAAAGGAATATAATTATCGCTGGAATAGATAAGATCAAATTCAAGTGTAAAATTATCCGGTAGATTGTTGATGTCTTCCGGTTTAAATGCACCTCTTTTATTAATCATCAGCCAATGCCCGGTTTCACCGGAAACAGTAACTGTTTCGCCAGCAGAGTTTGTATTCCAGTTTTCCGGAAAATCACCAATGGCGTCCTTTGAAAAGTCCTCATAGACCAAAACTTTTTCACCAGGAACAAAATCATATTTGCTGTAAGTTTCTAAAGATGCACCGGATTGGGTGTCAGCTGTTAAATTTTTATCCGAACTGCTGGTAGTGGAAGGAGACGCGGTTGCAGCACTATCCTTCGCCTGTGTGCCTTTATCTTTTTTAGGATTTTTATTTTTCTTGCCAAGCAATTTGCCTAATACTGCATCGGTTACTTTATTTGCAGTTTGCTCTGTGGCAATGGTTGCTCCTTCTTTTACGCCTTCACCGGCCTGCTGTTTAATTATATCTCCCGTTTTTTGCGCTGCAACGTCACCAGCGAAAATAAATGCAGCAAAGAATAAAATGAATGTTTTCATAAAAAAATATTTATAGTTATTGATTCTTTTAAATAATAAGTTTGATAACCTTTGAACGGTTGGCAACCGTGGTCTCGTAACTATCTCAATGACGAATATTTTTTTCATCTCGATAATTTAATTGTTTAGGGAAAGTTAGCAGCGTTAACAATGGTGTAATTTGAAGGAGGAGTAAACATCGAAGAACGAAACTCTCCCTGCCGATAACCGGTGAGCTTGCAGGTTGTCGATGTAGATTCTGTTTCCTGCCATTTTACTACTACGCCAGATGCACCGGCATCTTCTAATTTTTTATACAATTCCATTCCGTCAAAGAAATAAAGATACCTGCCCACATACCAGACATTGCTGCTGCCAAGATCTTTTGTTATCCATATATCAAAGCGGGCCGGTTTAAGTGTTTTTAGTTTTGCATAGCTTTTAGTCATTACAAAGTGGATACAATTAAATGAGTCAATGTTTTCCTGCCCGGCATTTTCGAAAGTATATATTGTGTGAGCCTGGTCATTCATCATCTGTACCTGTTTTTCCTTATTGCTTACAGAATAAATAATTCCCCTGCTAAGACTTGTTTGTAAATGGGTTTCCGTGCCTTTGGCTATATCAATTAAAAGTGGATTTTGCTTAGTCACGTCGTTTTTACTGAAATTGGTATCTGTTGCTTCTATCCGGATATTTTGCCCCGATTCATAAATAGTCGTGAGTACTTCACCTTTTGTACCAAACCAGTTATCAACGTAATCATTTTCATAATGAAGAACACCATTGAATTGTGCAGGCGATATCTGAAAAGTAATGGCCAGCAAAAAAAGAAGCAATATCTTTTTCATGATTATTTATTTTATTAAAAATTATTTTTTCTCTAATGCCTCAACCTTTGCAGTTAAAATGAGCAGGTAAAAATTTTTTTTCATAAAAAACTTTGAACGTTATTATAATCCACGGAAGAACCGGTTTTATTAAGTGTAAATTATTTTACAATCCAATTGAAGAAAAGCTCCAATCAATATTCGGTCACTTTGGCTTTATAACCGGAGTAAAAAATAGGAAAACAGGAAGTATGAAAAACCCAAAATGGTTTGATATTATGAAGATATGTTCAAAAAAATATCCGTAGTGGAATGGAATGCGGTAGTTATAATTTATAGGGAATCCTATAATACGGAAGGAAATAATCTTAAAAGGATATGCTTACTTGTTGATTGAAAGCACCGGATTTATTTAATGATTTTCAAATTGTTTTGTCGGAATAATAAATAATGGAATAGTAGTTTTATGGAACATTTACTCTGCTATACTTCCCAACAACATTCTGTCAAGCCCCCTGCGGCCATGGCTGCCCATTACTATCAGGTTAGCAGCTACTTCATTTGCAGCTTCCAGTATGGAGTCTGCAAAATCACCATCCTTAATTATAGTTTGTATATTTTCATCGCCTAAATGACGTTTAGACGAATTTAGAAAATCAAGCGCCGCTTTCCTTAACGCCTCTACGTCTATTGCGGGCAACACATTTAAATTATTAAAACCTTCATAACCCATTATTGGAGAATAATTCTGCGACGTATAATAAAATGCTTCGGAAACCACGTGCAATAAAATTATTTCGGCATTCATTGCCTTGCCTAATTCATAACCCTTTTCGGCAATTCTTTCGGCAACGGGATCATAATCCAGCGCAATCAATATTTTTTTCATTTAATAAATTTTAATTTCTATATACTAAAATAGGGAAAAAGTTACTAAATCTTTTTCCCTATTTTATTAAAAAGTTCCTAATGGCCGATTAAAAAAAACTATTTTCTAACGCTAACGGATACACGACGATCAGTTGCCCTTTCTTCTTCAGAAGCAGTAGCCGGGTATTTTGCATACTGAGACCCATACCCTTCCGCTCCTATAACCTGTGCTCCAACACCCCGTTTTACCAAACCTGCTTTGGCAGCATCCGCACGGTCCTGCGATAATTTTTTGTTTGCTGCAGCATCTCCGGTTGAATCAGTATAGCCTCCTATTTTAATTTTAGCATCAGGGAAAGCTTTTAAAATTTCACTGATGTTATCTAACTGTTTTTCACTTGCCGGTACAATGGTAGCTTTACCAAAATCAAAATTAAGATTGTCAAAATCAAACCATTTATTCTTTAAAGAATCATTGCTTAATGATTTCCAATTGCTATTTAAGAAAGTTACTAATTCGTCTTCGATACCGCCCTTGTGAGCATCGAGCTCTTTCCCACTTGGCAGAGTAACTTTTATTGATTCAGGCGTTGTCACAACTGGTGCAGCAGCCATGGACGTGTCCGTATTCATAACGGCACTGGTATCAACAGGGGTCACCGCTTCCGGTGTTTTATTACATCCCCTGGTAAAATACCAAACCAATGCAATAGCAGCCAGAACAATAATCAAAGGCAACAGCCATTTATTGCCACCCGATTTATTGACGATTTCTTCACCCCGATGTGTAGCATCCGATTTTAAATGAGAGGCTGTTGAAGACATAGTAGCACCAACGCTGCCTAATCCTAACATTCCTGCTAAGGATGAGAGACCAGATGGAAATGCATTAAGAATATGATCTTTTTGAGAAGATAAAAATCCTGATAAGCCACTCGGAGACATATTATTTTGCACAGCATGTTTACCCAGTAGCCCTAATATCACCGGTAACCCGATGCTCATTAAAGATAAAGTGGCAGAATCTTTGATTCCGGCAAACCTGGAAATTAAACCTGTGATACCGGATTGATTAGGGCCAAATAAATTAGAAGAAATATTTGTTACGGCTGTTGCACTCTTCAAATTAGAAAGGCTATTGAAATTTGCCGAAGATGGTATCTGCGTCGCTGCTTCCTTTGCCATATTAAATATGCTGCCGGCCCCGTCGCTTCCGGATGTCGCCTTATTTAAAATACCGGCAAAACCTGCCGGTATTATTGCGGACAAAGCTTTTGAAATATTATCGCTGCTTTCTCCCAATCCTGAAGATGCCTGGTTTATAAATTCGGGTCCGAAGTAATCTTTTACTTTATCCAGAAAATTAAATGACATAAAATTGATTTAATTGATAAGAAATATTGATTAAGAATTGGTACCCTTAAGTTTTTTTTCTTGTGGTAAAATGAATATAATTCATTTTAGAAAACTTTCTATTTTAATAGCGCCACAAAACTAATTCCAAATTATAAAAACAACATTCCTGCAAAGAAGTTCAATCTCTATAATTATTGGGGCAACAATACTTTATCGATAACATAATAAACACCATTTACGCAATGATTGTCGGTAACAATGCCATTTGCTGAAATTGCTGCATTTGCCGCTGCGCCCGAATATGGTGTTCCTCCCGGCGGAAATGTTCCGGCTCCTGTAAATTGTAATTTAGTTACAAATGGCCCTGTAAAAGTTGCCTGGGCAAGAATT
>CBIGQT010000260.1:0-5049 GCA_966191655.1 uncultured Ginsengibacter sp. | reverse complement strand
CGATAAAAAAAAACAGGCAGGCGAGTTGAAAAAAAATTTTACTTCTCATAGATTAATATTGCTTGTAAATGAAACAAACTTATTTGCGAAAATATTATGCCAATTGCATTGTCAACACTATTTAACAAGATTTAAATTTTTTTTACAATTTTGTGTTCTACAATATAAGCTAAGGTTGGGAAATTGTATCGTGTTTTGCAAATATTTGTTCTATGATCAAAAAACAGAGTGCGGGTTTATTGCTCTACCGGAAAAATAAAAATGCCCTGGAAGTTTTCCTGGTGCATCCCGGTGGCCCCTTTTGGAAAAATAAAGATGAAGGGAGTTGGTCAATTCCTAAGGGAGAATTTAAAGAAGATGAAGAACCTTTACGTGCTGCTATTAGAGAATTTTCTGAAGAAACGGGGAAAGCTATTTCCGGCAGGTTTCTGAAATTAAAACCGATTGCGCAAAAATCCGGTAAAAGGGTATTTGCCTGGGCAATAGAGAAAAATATTGACGCAATAAATATTGTATCTAATCACTTTGAAATAGAATGGCCACCGCGTTCAGGAAAGTTTCAAAACTTTCCTGAAGTAGATAAAGGAGCCTGGTTTTTAATGGGTGAAGCAAAGAAAAAAATTAATATAGCGCAGGTTTCTTTGTTGAAAGAATTGGAAGAGAAATCAATTTTTTAATTCAACTCAAGCTTAGGTAAACGAAAATTCTGACTATCATAAACAAACAATTCGTCTATCTCATAAGTCCAGAATTGATACAAAGTTGATTTGGCAAGAATTTTTTCAACTTCATCTTTTGTTTCGGCATTAATAATAATCCAGCAACGGTGTGTTTCCATGCTTACTGCATAGCTTTCAATTACATTGGTATTGATTAGCATATTTACATAAGTGCGGTGTTCCGGTACGTAGTCCATAAAATTTTTAGCGAAATCAAATTTTATATTTACTAAAAAAGTTTTCATTGTAATTTCCAGTCAATAATGTTGTTGCTCCATTCTTTTTTGAAAGGTGCAGATATCTTAATGTAATTGTCAGTATATCCTTCCATCATACCGTTTTTACGCAGGCCTTCAAAAAGAACTTTTCTTGTTTCACCGGCATGGCTTTGTGTGAAGCACTGCAGTTTTTTATAAGATAAATTACGTAAAATTCTAGTTCTGTTGTTTCGAATGTTTACAGAAACTACCGGTTCTATATGTAGCGCATAAGTATTGGCTCTTTCAGAATAAGTGAATGCATGTAAGTAAGAAACATCCAGGTCTTTTAGAAAGCGAACTGTTTCGTTAAAATCCTCATCAGTCTCTCCCGGGAAACCGGTAATTACATCGACTCCAATGCAACAATCCGGTATCAGTTTTTTTATAAGAGCAACTTTTTCAGTATATAATTCTTTCTTATAACGCCTTCGCATAGACGCCAAAATTTTATTACTGCCACTTTGCAAAGGAATATGAAAATGAGGCATTATTTTTTTACTTGCTGCAACAAATTCTATAATACGATTTGATAAAAGATTGGGTTCAATAGATGAAATGCGGTAACGTTCTACTCCTTCATTTTCTTCTATCGCCTGTAACAAACTGTAAAAATCTTCGCCTGTTTTTCCTCCATTATCATCTTTGCCAAAATCTCCAAGATTAATTCCGGTGAGTACAATTTCTTTTACACCGGCAGAGGCAATTTTTTTTATTTCACTTAAAACATTTTCTATTGAGTTGCTCCTGCTTTTTCCACGGGCCATGGGGATAGTGCAAAAGGAACAATTATAATCGCATCCATCCTGAACTTTCAAAAAAGTTCTTGTACGGTCATTAATAGAAAAAGATGAGTGAAAGCCATTTACTTCTTCAATATCGCAACTGCATATTTTTGTACTGTCTCCTTTGGTAAGTTCTTTAAGATGTGTTGTGATATTAAACTTTTCGGCGGCTCCCAATACAAGGTCAACGCCATCAATCGAGGCAATTTCTTTGGGTTTTAATTGTGCGTAGCAGCCAGTGATTACCACAGTTGCTTCCGGCGCTTTTCTTTGAATTCTCCTCACCAATTGGCGGCATTCTTTATCAGCGTTTTCTGTAACAGAACACGTGTTAATTACATATACATCAGCTTCTTCCGTAAAATCTTTTTTTACAAAACCATCATTCTCCAGCAGCCTTTCAAGAGCTGAAGTTTCAGAATAATTTAGTTTACAACCCAATGTATGTAATGCAACTGATTTTGGAAATGACATAAGACAGCAAAAATAAAGAATAATGTTTTTTTGAAATTATATTGTGTAAAATCCCGTTAATGAATAAAAGAACAAGTTCAATTGTACTAATTATTGTTATTGCTGTTTTAATAATAATAAAGCTCGTACCTTTTTATAAGCAAGATAAATCTGTAGGAAATTCTTCGAATAGTGATTCATTTCGCAACACCAGTCATCTTATTTTGACCAGGCATGCCAAATGCAGAATGGATTGCAGGCACATAACAGAACCGGAAATAGAAGAAATAATACATAAGGGAAAAGTTAATTACTCAAAAAGCGGTACTGACACTAAAGGAGACTTATGCATTGGAAGGATATAGTAATGAACATCAGCATTTGAGAATAGTTGTAGCGCCTGAAGACGATGGCCTGGTTGTTATTACCTGTATCGATCTTGATAATGAATGGCCTTGCATTTGTAATTAGATTTAAAAAAATATTTTTTATAGTGCGATTTACGTTATTGGAAACTTATGCTTAAAGAGTAATATTCGTTTAATCATTTATATGTAAATTGCAGCATAAAGATTGTTGCCAATGAAGATGAAAATAAAATCCTTTTTTGCAAAACCTTTCGCCCTCTATATATACAAGCAGATCCGTAAATCAATGCTCACGGCTATTGCAGACCAGGAACGCATTTTTCAATCACTTCTTAAAACCGGATTAAAAACTGAATTTGGAAAAGAGCATCATTTTGAAAAAATAAAAAATCACGATGATTTTGTAAAAAATGTTCCAATCAGGGAGTATGAAGATTTTAAAAAGTATATTGAAAAAATAAAACAGGGCAAGCATAATATTTTATGGAAAGGCTTACCAATTTACCTTGCTAAAACCAGTGGAACAACAAGCGGCATTAAATATATTCCCATTACAAAGGATTCTATTGATAACCATATTGATACTGCAAGAAACGCATTGCTGTGCTATATGGCAAAAAGCGGTAACGCAGAATTTTCAAATGGTAAAATGATTTTCCTGAGTGGCTCTCCGGAACTGGAAAGAGTAGGAGGCATTCCCACCGGAAGATTGAGTGGCATCGTTAATCATCATATTCCGAAATATTTGCGAGCTAACCAACTGCCTTCTTTTGAAACTAATTGTATTGAAGACTGGGAAGAAAAATTAGATAAAATTGTTGAAGAAACGGTTAATGGAAGAATGACCTTGATCAGCGGTATTCCGCCCTGGGTACAAATGTATTTTGATGCATTGGTAGAAAAGACCGGTAAAAAAATCAAAGATATTTTCCCTGATTTTAGTGTGATGGTGCAAGGAGGTGTGAACTTTGAGCCTTATAAAGCAAAGCTCTTAGAAACTATCGGAAAGCCAATTGATACCATTGAATTATTTCCTGCAAGTGAAGGATTTTTTGCATTCCAGGATAATATTGATGAAGAAGGAATGTTGCTGAATACAGACAGTGGGATCTTTTTTGAATTTGTTCCGGCGGGCGAAATTTTTAATAAAAATCCTACACGACTTACTTTAAAAGATGTAAAGCTGAATGAAAATTATGTTTTGATAGTAAGTAGCAATGCGGGCCTGTGGGGATATAATATTGGAGACACTATTAAATTTGTGTCCCTGAATCCTTATCGGATAGTCGTTACCGGTAGAGTGAAACATTTTATCTCTGCCTTTGGCGAACATGTTATTGGCGAAGAAGTTGAAAGCGCTTTATTAAAAGCAGCAGATGTAGAAAGTGTAAAAATTATTGAATTTACTGTTGCGCCTAAAATTTCACAGGATGGTAATAAGAGTTATCATGAATGGTATATCGAATTTGAAAATCTTCCGCGTAATCTGAAACAATTTGCTCATGCTGTAGATGAAAACCTGAGAAAGAAAAATATATATTATGATGATCTTATCAAAGGAAATATTCTTCAGCCTTTAAAAATAATTCCTGTTCAAAAAAATGGTTTTATTAATTATATGAGAAGCATCGGTAAGCTTGGCGGGCAAAATAAAGTGCCGCGTTTAAGTAATGACCGAACCATTGTTGATCAATTACATCAATGGGCGAAAAAACCTTCTGCTCAAATAATAACAAATTCTTAAAAACGTTTTGTTGAATAAATTATAAAAAAATATACATTTGCATTCAATTCATTAAATGTAATAAAAGTGAAAGGTCTTAATTCCATAAATGTTTCTTTCGTTTTCTCAACTTTTTCTGTTGAACGAAGAATGCCTCTTCGCTGTTTTTTTCGACCTGGATGCTGATAGGCCGAGGCAGTTGACAATGTCCCTATCAGTGAAAAAATCCCCGCTCACAAAACATAATTCATTTAAACAAAACGCAAAGTGGAACAATCAAAAATAATTGTTCGGGTTGCAACTTCCGCTGATTTTAAATATGCCCAAACCATCACCGATGAGATGGCAACTTCTGCCCAGGCAAGAGGGACCGGTATTGCAAAACGTTCACCAGAATATATTCAACAAAAGATGGAGGAAGGCAAGGCCGTTATTGCCGTTACCGAAGATAATGCATGGGTTGGCTTTTGCTACATAGAAGCCTGGGGCAAAGAAGGCTTTGTGGCGAACAGCGGACTTATAGTAGCGCCTGAATTTAGAAAGACAGGGATAGCGAAACAAATCAAAAAAAGGATTTTCGATTTGTCGAGGGAGAAATATCCAAAGGCAAAAATATTTGGGTTGACTACAGGCCTTGCTGTCAAGAAAATAAATAGCGACCTGGGATACGAACCTGTTACTTATTCAGAACTTACTGATGATGAAAATTTTTGGGCAGGCTGTAAAAGCTGCGTGAATTACGAC
>CBIGQT010000259.1:0-5059 GCA_966191655.1 uncultured Ginsengibacter sp. | reverse complement strand
GTTGGGCATGAAGCAACTCACTATGCCTATCAGGGTTTAAGCGCTTCCGGAATTAGATATTCTACAAGCTTAATTCAGGAATTAAATGTTGCTGATCCGCTATCTCCTCCGGGAACCAGTTATAGAGGAGATGGTGCTACTGAATCTTATTTTGGCCGTCTTAATTATTCATATAACGATAAGTATATAGCACAGTTTGTAATAAGAAGGGATGGAAGTTCCAACTTTGGGGCAAACAATAGATTTGGAACATTTCCGGCTGTATCAGTTGCCTGGAAAATATCTGATGAAAATTTCATGAAAGGGCTCACTTTTATAAGTGACTTAAAACTGAGGGCTGAATATGGCGTCTCTGGAAATTCTGGTAATAACGGTAGCGCTATATACGCAAATTTATATCCTGCTTCTACAACATGGGGAGGCGGTCTTTTACCCGCAAATTTCCAAAATCCAAATCTAAAATGGGAACAGGATAAATCTACAAACATAGGTCTCGATCTTCACATGTTCCACAATAGAGTGGAAGTTATTGCAGATGCCTATGTAAAAGATATTTCTAACCTGATACTAATTGCATCAGGATCGGATGTTTTGGGTGGCTCTATTAGTGGCGGCTATGGAGGGATTATCAGCTGGCCTACCGAGAATTATGGAGGGATGCAAAATAGAGGATATGGTATTACTGTTAATACCGTTAATATATCAACCAAAGATTTCCAATGGAAAACAGGCTTCCTTTTTTCAGTTGATAAGAACAAAGTAACCAAACTGGTAGCACCGCTTCTCACAACATATCAATCTTATACCAATAGCACCCAGGCTCAATTTCTTACAGAAGTTGGTCAGCCAATCGGAATGATCACCGGCTATATTGCTGAAGGGCTTTTTACGGATTATAAGGATATCGCAGATCATGCTATACAGACTGCTACTAATGGAGTACTAACGATTGATCCAAATCAGGGCTCATGGGTTGGTGATGTTAAGTTTAAGGATATTCATGGGCTGGATACAATAATAAATGGAAAACATGAAGATTTATAATTTTAATACCTCTTTCAGTTATAAAGGATTCGATTTAAGTTTATTTTTCACAGGAGTATCGGGCAACCAAATACTAAATCTTACCCGTTATCAGAATGAAATGCCGACGGGCTCAGGAGTTTATAGCAATTACTATAAAGTGGCTGCAAATTTTGCAGTGCCAAGTAGTATAGATGCAGCTGATGCTCTTACCGCAACATTAACCAATCCCGGTACAAAAATTTTCAGGCCCAGGCAAACCGACGCAAATGGCAATGTAAGGCTTTCTCAATGGGATATCGAAAATGGTTCATATCTTAAGTTAAAAAATGCACGCTTGGGTTATCGCGTGCCTTCAAAGTACCTGTCTTCCACGCATGTTATAAGAGGCGCTACGATAGTTGCGCAGGTACAAAATGTATTCACCATAACCAAGTACACAGGTTTTGATCCGGAAGTGGGGATGTATAATTACAAGGGTGTTACAAATATAGTAGGATTGGATGAAGGAAGATATCCTGTTACCCGGTCATTTTCAATTAGCCTTGCACTAGATTTTTAAAACTGAATTCAATCAAAGAAAAAAATTATATTATGAGACACAGAATATTTATAACAACATTTTCACTCCTGGGAATATTTATTATTTCCGGGTGTAGTAAAGATTTTTTAAACAGGCCTCCACAATCCTCACTTACATCAGGAGTTTTCTATGCAACTGATGCAGATGTGCTTATCGGCACCGGCGCACTTTATAGCGTCTCCTGGAGCTCTTATAATGGAACACCCCTCAATGCTTTCGGGGATGTTTTAGGCGGTAATCTTGTATGGGACAATTATCAAAACAGGGGGGCATATATTAATTTCTCGATTTCTCCAACGGATCAAAGCGGAGCCCTGCAAGCTACGTATAATGCATTCTGGTCCGAAATTGCGAATGCAAATGTTATTGCTTATAACATACAAAACGCTCCTCCGGGTGCAACTGAATCTGGTAAAAATTCTGGTTTGGCAGAGTGCAGATTTATGCGTGCGGCAGCATATTATTACCTGACTTTAAATTGGGGCCCTGTTCCCATCATCTACGATAATATAAGCCAGATATCTGATACAGCTATTCGCAGAAATAACCTGGATGATGTATGGAAATTTATTATTTCTGATCTTCTATGGGCGAAAGATCATTTAGCTGCTTCGCCACTACAGCCTGCCCGTATTACTAAATGGAGCGCTGAAGGTATGTTGGCGAGGGCTTACCTTATAAGATCTGGTTTAGGACAATCAGGTGGCACAAGAAATCAAAGTGATCTTGACAGCGCTAAATTTTTTGCCGGAGATGTATGTAACAATAGCGGCTTAACCTTAATGCCAAATTATTATGACTTATTCACAAGCAAGAATTTCAGTGGTAGTAATGTGCCTTCAGAAAGCCTGTTTTCTTTATTGTGGGTTCCCAATAGTAATGATTATTTTTCTCATAATCACATGCAGGCTAACCTTGCATACTCTTCAAAAATAACACAAACGGGTGATGGTTGGGGCAGCTCATTTGGTGCATCTCCAAGTTTACTACAATATTATTTTGATCCCGCTAACAAAGCGGATTCCGTTCGCAGAAGAGCAACATTTTTTATGCCGAATGATTTCTATCCGGATATTGATGTAGCTGATGGAGGCTGGAGAGTTGATACAACCTTATTCAATAATTCAAAAATTTATACTCCCGGCCAACCCGGAAATGGCAATACTAACGACCGGGCTTACCCGAAGAAATATGTTATAGGTTCCCCCGCAGACAATGCCGGACAGGGTGGGTCGCAGAATATAAACTTAAATACCTATATGTTCAGGCTTGCAGAGGTGTACCTGATATATGCAAATGCTATTTTGGGTAACAATGCATCCACATCTGATCCGGAGGCATTAAAATATTTTAATGCAGTAAGAACCCGTGCCGGAGTAGCTCCTAAAACATCCATTACTTATGCTGATATTTTCCAGGAAAAGAAGGTTGAATTTGCTTTTGAAGGAAATGAGTGGTACGATTGGAAACAGTGGTATTATTTTGACCCGACAAATGCATTGCAATATTTCAGTACACAAAATAGAGGACCTTATAATATTTCTTATAATAATGGAAATCCGTTTATTACCTTTTTTGGAACAGATAATATGACACCGGGGACTGTCAGTTATCCTATTACGATAAATACGGTGGATGTGCCTTACCCGGAGACATCCTTTCTGATATCGCCTTCTTTGGCACTGGCGCCTGTGCCTTTTGATTTTAGCAAATTGAAATATTAAAATCCATTCTAAATAAAATTGATATGAAAAAAATAGCATTATTTATAATTATAGCGGCGGGGTTATTCTTCTCCTGTAAGAAAAATGATTCTAGTTCGGGTCAGCCGGTAATTACCAACGTAAGAAGCGTAGATACAACAAAGCGTGATAGCTCTTTTGTACAAGCGGTTCCTGGTTCGCTTATCGTTATACAGGGTAGCAATTTTGATGGATTACAGGCAGTGTTTTTCAACGATACATCTGCATATTTTAATCCCGTGTATGCTACCGGTACCAACATCATTATAACCATTCCTGCTACTGCGCAAACTGCAGCGACAGATCCAAATGTTCCCAGTGTAATAAAAGTTGTTACCAGCCATGGAACGGCAACCTATGCTTTTACATTGTACTTACCGCCTCCTTCGATATACTCTCTAACTTTTGACAATAGTGGTTCGGTGGTATATATTAATGGCGTTAACTTTCAGGGCATTCAGAAAATAACCTTTCCTGTTCCCGGTGTTGATACTGCCCTTTCCTATACCGTGAATAAAGCATTCACACAGATAGTTGCGGCCATACCACCCGGTACTCCGTTCAATGATTCGCTGCGTGTTTATTGTACTTGGGGAATTGGTGCATATTCTTATCCTCCTCCGATGACCATCACTTCTGTCTCTAATGAAAATGGTGCAGCAGGAACTACAATAACACTAAATGGGACTAATTTTGTTGGTATTGACGAGGTAACATTCCCTGGAAATATTCCTGGTACCAATTTAAGTGTTGCCAGCGTAAATCAATTAATGGTAACAGTGCCATCAGGTATTACAGTGCCTGATTCTTTGAGATTAAGTGGGGTATTGGGAAAAGCGGCTTCTCCCCAGCTTTATGCAACATATATTACGCATCCTTCACCTGGTTATTTGTGTAATTTTGATAATCAATGGAATGCAGATAATACAGGATTTGTGGGTTGGACCGGGGGCTATGCGGACGAACCAACGACCTCTGCTAACTATCCAGGTGGTAATGGTGGCTCTGCTGTCTTATTACAATCAAGTCCAATGTCAGCAAATGCTGGTCCTACATCCCAGGGAAATCCCGGACTTCTGCAGTTGAATCCCTTCCCGTGGGTTTCTAATACAAGTCTTTCTATCAATGGCTATTCATTAAAATTCGAACTATATGTTAAAACTCCATGGACAGCTGGGGAAATATGGATAGCAGTTGGCGGGTGGTACGGTTGGAGTTCTTATACGGCAAGGTATGCTCCGTGGGAAACAGCGCCCAGCAACAAATTCCAGCCAACAGGATGGATAACTGTTACTATACCACTTACTAACTTTATTACCGGAAATGAATTTTGGCAAACAGCCTGGAATCCTGCAGGATCGCCGGCAACCAAATTTTCTGATTATCCCGTAACTGATTTGGGTTTCCTGATTGCAAACGACCAGCCAAAGGCTGTTCCTGCAAACACCATAAATATTGCAATTGATAATGTAAGAATTGTAAAAGGACAATAAGATTAAAACTATCTATGAAAACTAAATGGGAAGATGTACTTGTGGGGGTATTATTTTTTGTATCGTTAACAAGTGGTTGTAAAAAAAATTCATCTGATACAAACAATCCCGGAGGTGGTGGGGGTGGCACACCTCCGACAGGAGTAGATTCTGTTTACAACCCGACAGATCCATCCGTAGCAGCAAGTATTGGTTTTTTTGGGGGTGGATGGAAAGCA
>CBIGQT010000258.1:0-5066 GCA_966191655.1 uncultured Ginsengibacter sp. | reverse complement strand
ATTTACAAAGAAACATAAGTGGGCTTTGCTCACGGCATTTGCAGCTGCATTTATTGGCGCAGGTATTTTAAAGAACCAATTATTCAGATAATTAAAAGCTATCCTTTATGGTTACCTTCATTTAATGCTAACAACATTTACAATTAATACTATCGTGTTGTTGCAATCCATGCTCCATCCATCATCTGAACAGCCGTGTGTGTAAGCGATGAAAATATTGAGTCTGATATTTATTAAACAAAATTTTAGTTTAAATTATTTTTGTTAAGTTTATTTATTAAATAAACAATTCAATAAAAAGATATTGATAAACAATGAGCGGAGCATGTGAAGAATAAATTATTTGGCGTCGCCAGGAGAAAAAAATAATTAATGAAACTTACTTTTAAAGGCATATGGAGCGTATTAAAAGAATCTTTTAAGGGTTTTTCTAATGACAGGATACTTAAGCTAAGTGCGGCTCTTGCGTATTACACTGTTTTTTCGGTTGGGCCCTTATTAATAATGATCGTTTTTTTGTGCAGTTTCTTTTTTGGCAAAGACGCAGTCGAGGGAAATATATATAGCCAGATCCAGGGTTTCGTGGGTCATGATGCTGCTATTCAATTACAGGAAATAATAAAAAATGCAGCGATAGCGGGTAAAGGTAAAATTGCGGCTATTATTGGCATTATAGCTTTGGCAATTGGCGCCACTTCAATGTTTAGCGAAATGCAGGATTCCATCAATTTAATCTGGCAAATAAAAACCAAGCCGAAATCTGCCATCTGGCTTTTTATTAAAAACAGGTTATTATCATTCGGAGTAATAGCAAGTCTTGGGTTTTTATTGTTGGTTACCTTAAGCGTTTCAGCACTCATTGAAGCATTGAGCCGAAGGCTTCAGGTTTATTTTCATTCGCTGACAGTTACCCTTTTTTATATAGTCGATCTCATTTTGAACTTTGGGATAATCGCGGTTTTATTTGGAGTGATTTTTAAAGTATTGCCGGATGCTAAAATAAAATGGAAAGATGTAGCAGCGGGAGCTATTGCTACTGCTATTCTTTTTATGTTCGGAAAATTTGCAATTTCATTTTATATAACCAAAGCTAATGTAGGAAGCACTTACGGAACAGCAGGGTCGTTGGTAGTTTTATTAGTCTGGATTTATTACTCATCGGTAATCTTGTATTTCGGTGCGGAATTTACCAAAGCATTTGCAATAAAATATGGCGGCCATATACTGCCGGATGACTACGCTGTTATTGCTAAAACGGTGGAAGTATTGCACGAAAATGAAAGTTTTCAGCAAGCGGCACAAAGCGATGATGACGCAAAAACTAAGCGATAGATATGTAACCTCCCGTGTTAAAAAAGTTTTTAAAAAATTCAATTTTTATAAAGGTTACTTAAATATGTGTTATAACTTACAGGTAACCTTATTTATTAATTATAAAGTTTTACACGCTTAATGGAGAATACCATTCAATCATTGGATAATTCCTTTAAATATTTCGATGCTCTTTATAAAAACACCGTTGAAAATTGTATTTTACTTTTAGATAAAAAGGGGATAATTCTATCAGTTAATAACGCCTTTACCAATTGTTTTGGCTATGAGCAAAATGATATTGTGGGCAAATACATTTCTATAATTTTTACCGAAGAAGATATAGAAAACGGGAAACCTGAAAAGGAAATACTTAAGGTCTTATCCGGCGGCCAGGCTTCTGACGATAATTATCTCGTTTTAAAAGATAAAAATATTACCTGGGTTTCAGGCGAATCGATATTGGTTAAAAATGACAGTGGGGATATTAGAATTTTAAAAGTTATCCAGGACATTAACCAGCAAAAGAAATCTGAGGACCAGGTTACACAGTTGGGAGAATTAAATGAAAAAATCCTTAAAACTATTGGCGATGCTGTAATTGTATTGGACCAGAAATTAAATATTTTAAATGCCAATGAAACCTTCAACGCATTATTCAGAAGCAATGTCCCGGGGAAGCGTTTGCGTAATTTTGATGAAATTATAGAGCCCTTTGATGTATCGGGAGCTTTAGTAAAACACATACAAAATACATGTATTTCCAAAAAAGGCTTCTCCAATTTTGCAATTGAACTTGACGCGGGCTCACATGAAAGAAGAATTTATGATGTAAGCTGTAATGTAATGGAGCATGATAAAAATGAATTGAAACTACTCCTTGTTATTCATGACATAACTGCCCACAGGCAATTAGAAAGAGAAAGAGAAGATGTGATAGGTTTTGTAGCGCATGAACTTAGAAATCCCCTGGCAAATCTTGTTTTATGTAATGAGTTGCTTGGAGATTTAATAAAAGAAAATGATATGGACGCTATTGATGATATTTTAAAGCGAAGTAAAAATAATGTATTGAGGCTTAATAAACTTATTGGTGAATTATACGACGCAGCTAAAATAAACTCCGGAAATTTCAAGCTGGATATTTCCACTTTCAATTTTGAAGAAATGATAAAAGAAGCAATTGAAACCATAGAAGGTTTGCATTCTTCTTATAATATTGTAGTTACCGGTGATGGCAATATTGATGTGAAGGGCGACAGATACCGGCTAATACAGGTTGTTACCAATTATTTAAGTAACGGAATTAAATATTCTGATGGGAGCAGAGATGTGTTCCTTAATATTTCGTATGATAATGATAATATTATCGTGTCAGTAAAAGATAATGGATTAGGCATTTCGCCTAAACAACTGCCTTATATTTTTGACCGCTTTTTCAGGGCAGAAAAAACAAAAAACCTCGAAGGCATAGGATTGGGCTTGTTTTTATGCCGGCAAATAATAAGCGCACATCGTGGAAAAGTTTGGGCAGAAAGTGAGGAAGGACGGGGTTCCACGTTTTATTTTTCTATTCCCCGCAGGTAATAATAATATGGCATAGCTGTTGATTCATTTTTCATAAACCTTATGAAAAAAATCCTCGTAGTTAATAACGATTTCGATACCATGAATCTTTTGAAAAGCTGGCTGGAGAAAAAAGGATATGAAGTAAAGTTTACCGGCAACTTTTATGAAGCTGTTCGTTTAATGAAAGTATTTGCTCCCGCATTGATAATTATAGACATTTTGCAACACGCTATTGTAAGAAGTATAAAATCTCAGAAGGAGTTTGAAGATATCCCGATGCTTTTAATGACGGGGTATACCTCACCGCCTGTAGATAAAAATTTACCGGTTGATGATTGTATTGAAAAGCCCTTTGACATTCCGCTGTTTGAGAAGAAAATAAAAATGCTTTTAGAAGATAACGTGAAGGCGTAACCGTAGGAGCAAGACAAATCCTGCCACACGGCCCCAAATAATTCAGAACAAAAGCGGAAGAATGATATCAAAAGTGAAGGCAAAAAATAACCCGATTAGAGAAAATTGCAACGAATTTAAAATATAAAAATATCATGGCAGGCAGCCTCGAAGTGCTGCTGAAAATATTACCTGGTATAAGCGTGAATATTACTTTTGCTATTATCATCCTATTACACCGTAAACCAGGATCCGACAATATACTCACCAATCTCCTTGCATCAAGAACACACCTTACTGTAAAGGAAGCGGAAGAAAAGGAAAGTATAATAAACGGCACCATCTACCTGGCGCCATCGGATTATCATTTATTAATTGAGAAGAATCATACGTTTTCTATGGATGCATCTGAAAAGGTTAATTATTCCCGCCCGTCTATAGATGTTACCTTTCAAAGTGCGGCAGAAGTATATGGCAACGGCCTCGTATGCCTGTTGTTATCAGGCGCAAATGCTGATGGCGCGGAAGGATTACAATGGGTAAAAAACTATGAAGGTATAGCTGTGATACAGGAGCCCGAATCTGCAATGATGTCCTTTATGCCTGAATATGCAAAATTGAATGTACCGTTAGATGCAACACTATCTGTAGATAATATGGCAACTTATATTAATTCATTATCAAAAAATTAATCGTCCTATGCCCGGTAAAAAAATACAGATATTTGATGACAGCCTGGACCTGCTGGAACTATGCACCCTTGTGCTTGAAGAAAAAGGCTACCAGATTCTTACATCAGCTACTTCCAATAATATTGTGGAACAGGTAAGCGCCTTTATGCCCGATGTTATTTTTATGGATAACTGGCTTCCCGATGTAAATGGAATAATAGCTACAAAACGCATAAAATCATGTGAAGCATTAAAACATATCCCGGTAATTGATCTTACGGCTAATAACAATGTGATGGAGCTTGCCGCCCAGGCGGCAGCCAATGATTATCTTGCCAAGCCTTTCGATATTAGCGATCTTGAGGATATCGCAATAAAATACTTGAGCATGTAAATTTATCGTTCTCCTGTGTGTCTCTAAATGCCATCGCCCATTGATGGCACGATTTTAAGGCCTTACACTTTTAGAACACATATCGCTATAGCATACCCGCAAATAATAAAAATATGCAATCACCTTCGTTAAGAAAAAAGAGAGCAATACCCAAAAATCTTAAGCCAATGCTTGCAACTCTTGTTGATAAACCTTTTGATGAGGAAGGTTGGCTATATGAAATAAAGTGGGATGGCTACCGTGCAATTGCATACCTCAACAAAGGGGAAGTAGAAATACAATCGAGGAATAATAAATCTTTCAACGAGAAATTTTACCCTGTCTATAATACATTGCAATACTGGAAAATTAATGCAGTGTTAGATGGAGAAATAATAGTTGCCAGCGATAAAGGCATATCCAACT
Source organism: uncultured Ginsengibacter sp. (assembly GCA_966191655.1). GTDB lineage: Bacteria > Bacteroidota > Bacteroidia > Chitinophagales > Chitinophagaceae > Ginsengibacter. Next base: position 323 of record CBIGQT010000258.1, on the reverse strand, counting down.
TTGGCAACCTGCAAAACTGGCGAAGCGAAGCCGATGGTGAACTGGTATATTATGTATTTGATATTTTATGGCTCAATGGGGATGATCTTACACAACTGCCGCTTACAGAAAGAAGAAAGATTTTAAAAAATATAGCACCCGCTGCGGGTAATATCCGCATAAGCGCAAGCTTTGATGCCGGCGCCACCGAATTTTTCGAAAAGCCGATTCACGCCGATAATTTCGCTTTTATCCTCAAATTACTCGATTCCAGTGTCGGTCCAGCCGCCCACCGCTCCGCCGCTTGAAGCGGTAACCTGTAAGTGATAATGTAGCGGCAATGA
>CBIGQT010000257.1:0-5070 GCA_966191655.1 uncultured Ginsengibacter sp. | reverse complement strand
GAGAATAACGCCTATACCCGCATTATGAAAGGCGTTAATCATCTGCATAAAATCTTCGGGTACGCCAAAGCGGGAGGTGGGCGCGAAAAAACCGGTTCCCTGGTATCCCCAGCTTCCGTCAAAGGGATATTCCATTACCGGCATCAACTCCACATGGGTAAAACCCATTTTTTTTACATAGGGAACCAGAAGCCTGGCCTGTTCCCGGTAAGAATTTAATGAAGTCTCATCAAAAGGATAAGGTCTCATCCAGCTTGCAAGATGAACTTCGTATACGCTCCAGGGTGAGTTAAGGTCATTATGCTTTTTACGCTCCTGCATCCATTCGCCATCACTCCATTCATGATCAAGATTAACTGTTTTGGATGCAGTACCGGGGCGTACTTCCCAATAATTAGCGTAAGGATCTCCCTTATATAATTTTGCACCGTCATATCCTTCAATATAAAATTTATATGATGCATATTCTTTAACGTCAGGAATAAAACCTTCCCATATGCCCGATTTTTCCAATCGCACAAATAAGGGATGCGATTCATTATTCCAGTCATTAAAATCTCCGACAACATTTACCCTCGTTGCATTGGGAGCCCATACGGAAAAGTAAAATCCACTTCTTTCCAATACTTTTAAAGGATGTGAACCAAATTTTTTATAAAGACTGTAATGAGTTCCATTTCTAAAATTTTCAAGGTCTTCATCAGTAAAAAGAGAATAATTCCAAACAGGTTTTGTGCTGTCTACAAAATTTTCTTCTTCGTATTTTTTTACAATACCTGGTTTATTTTCCGATGACTTTATTTCCATTTATATTTTATTTTTTCCTCTTATGGAATTAAAAATTTTTTGAATCATACAATCATGCATTTTTGTTTAACGTAAATTTAAGAATAGTGTTTAAGTTATTGTAAATAAATGATTGATTTTTGAAATATAATTCCGGCCCCAAAATAATCTGCATGAAAAAACTAATTACTATCACCGCAGGAATTTTTTTATTTCTTTCTTCTTTTTCACAATCCGCAAAAATTTCAGGTTCAGTAGATGATCCTAATGAAAGCAAACCTGTACAAAATGCAGTGATTGCATTATTAACCCCAAAAGATTCTATTCTTTATAAATTCACACGAACAGATGCTTCGGGTAAATTTATTCTAAAAGATGTAAAGCCGGGAAGCTACATCTTAATGACTACACATCCATATTTTGCTGATCTGCTGGATAACCTTGAAATAAAAAATGATGAAGAACTTCCGCAGTTGCACCTCATTTCAAAAAGTAAATTATTGCAGGAAGTAATTATTAAGTCAGGTTCCGGATTCCGGATTAAGGGTGATACAACTGTTTACACTGCTGACAGCTTTAAAGTGAGCGCCAATGCAAACGTTGGAGAACTATTAAAAAAATTGCCAGGCATCCAGGTAGATAAAGATGGAAAGATAACTGCGATGGGTGAAACGGTACAAAAAGTATTGGTAGATGGTGAAGAATTTTTTGGTGATGATCCCGGAATGGCTGTTAAAAATTTAAGAGCTGATGCGGTAAAAGAAGTGCAGGTGTTTGATAAAAAAAGTGACCAGGCAGAATTTACAGGTATAGATGATGGTAAAACGCAAAAGACCATTAATCTTAAATTAAAGGAAGATAAAAAACATGGATACTTTGGCAAAGTTGATGTAGCAGTGGGCAGTCAACAAAATAATGAAAACCGTTATAATGATAATTTACTATTCAGCACTTTTAAAGGGAAAAGAAAATTATCAGCATTTTTATTAAATGGTAATACAGGCCAGGATGGACTTAACTGGCAGGATGAACAAAAGTATGGAGCAGGAGATGATAATATGAGTATAAACCTGGATGATGACGGCAATGTTAATTTTCAATGGACGGGAAATACAGTTGATGATGAACCTTATGTTGATCCACAGAATGGTTTTATGACTAATGTAAATGCAGGCTTGCTCTATAGTAATAAATGGAATGACAAATATAATTTTAACCTGTCTCCTAAATACAACAGCCAGCAATACGTTAATCACAAGCAAACTTTTACTCAAACGCAGGTTGGTGATTCAGTTTTAGATCAAAACTCAAATGAGGTTGACAAGGTAGACAGGCATAATTTTAAAATAAGGGGAATAATGGACATTAAAATTGATTCCATGAATTCTTTGAAGATTACAGCGAACACAAATTTTTATCATACCGAAAGCAGAAGTATTTTAAATTCAGTAAGCACCGGCGACAATGGTACTTTAAAAAATACAAGTAAGAGAGATCTTGAAACCAGTAACGACAAAAATGCTCTTTCCGGAAATTTGCTTTTCAGGCATAAGTTTCACAAAAGCAGGAGAACTTTATCTTTTACCGGCAATTGGAATGTATTAGATAACGATGGAACAAATTTTTTGCAGTCTGTTAACCAGGCATTTCTTAATGGTGATCCGGCAAGCAGCCAGAATATTAACCAGATGAAAGATTATGGTACCACTACTACAAATCTCACTGCCAAAATCGTGTACACAGAACCGTTAGCTAAGCAATATTCGTTGGAATTAGCCTACCAGCTTGCTTACAATTATGGCAAAAATAATCAGTTGACTTACGACTACACTCCTTTTTCCGGTAAGTATGATGTACCGGTTGATTCTTTATCAAATCATTTTAAACAAAATATTGTTCAGAATATACCCTCAGCCAAAATAAACTTTGCAAACAAAAAAGTTAAAGTAAATATTGGCGCCGGTTTTGGCTTTACGAATTTTGATTTAAAAGATGTTTCCCTTGATAGTGATTATCTAAGAAATTATGTAAATTTTTATCCTACAGCTAACTTTACTTATACTTATAAGCCAAATCATAATATCAGGATTACTTATAATGGTAATACAGCTCAGCCAACTATTAACCAATTGCAGCCGCTAACAAATAATAATGATTATTTTAATCAATACCTTGGTAATCCTGATCTGAAGCCATCTTTCACGCACTCATTTAATATTTCACATAACAGTTATAATTTCTTAAAAGATATTTTTACCTATCAATCTTTAAATATAAGAACTACCAGTGACGCTATTGCCAACAACAGGATTATTAATGTTGATTCAGGCAAAACAATTACCCAACCTATAAATACAAATGGGAACCTGTCAATAAATTTTTATGGCGGTATGGGTTTTAAGATTAAGAAAATTGATACTAGGATCTACTTAGGTCCGCAGTTTAATTATAATAAATATGCAGATGTTATTAACAGCGAGAAAAGTTTTTCAAATACTGTTACCCCCGGAATTAATTTATCAATACAAAAACAGAAAGAAAAGAAATATGACTTCTCTGTAAATGATGAATATAATTATAATGCTAATACTACTTCACAAAACGATACCAAAATCCATTATAACACCAATACGCTATCTGTTAATGCAACGGTTTATTATAAAAAAGTATGGTCGCTTTTAAGTGATTTTCAATATTACTCGCGGCAGAAGACTTCAGAGTTAGATAAAAATCTCAACTCTAATCAATGGGGAGCCCGCCTGCAAAGGACTTTCAAAGACAATGAGTTTACGGCCTACATTTCAGTTCATGACATTTTGAACAGCAATATTGGAGTAGACAGAAGTTTTTACAGCAATACTTATACGCAGGTAACCAACGATCGTTTAAAGAGATATTTTTTGATTGGATTTGCATGGGATTTTAAAAATAAAGCATCAAAAGCAAAATAGATTGAAACCATGAAATTTAAAGCATTCATTATCTTATTTATTTTTTGCTCACAGTCACGGGTAAACGCTCAGCAGTTTATTACCAAAGCAGTAATCGAGTATGAGGTTAAAGCTAATATTCAAAAAACAATGGGTAACGGAACTTTTGAAGATATGATTAAAGATCAGTTGCCACAGTTTAAAACAGGGTATTTTGATTTTACTTTTGCTGATAATAAAAGTATTTACAAATTTGACCACTGGAGCGATGATTAAAAAAAGATACCTGCCTGGCTGAAAAGAGGTGATGAAGACAATGTATGGTATTATGATTACAATACAGGCAAATACAATAATCAAAAAAGTATTTTTGGAACTAACCTTAGTCTTGAAGACAGCATCCCAAAATTAAAATGGCGAATTACTAACGATACAAGGGTTATTGCCGGTTTTAACTGCAGAAAAGCAGTTTCAATAATATTTGACAGCGTTTATGTGTTTGCTTTTTATACGGATGAGATTATGATTTCCGGAGGTCCTTGTTCTATTAACGGCTTACCCGGAATGACACTTGGCGTAACTATCCCGAGATTATACACTTCATGGATTGCTACAAAAGTAATGCTAACTAATGTTGATGAAAATATAATTAAGCCGGTTGCTTCTAAAAAAAGTTATGATATAAAATTTCTGGAAACCACAATAAACGAACGCCTTTCCGACTGGACACCGGATACTGATGAAGAAAAGCAACAAAGGGCAAGATTTGTCTGGGGATTTTTATTGTAGAATGTCTCCGGTTATTTTATTAATTCATAAACTTCACCGGCTTTTGCATCAATAGAAAAGTCCTTCAAAGCTGTTAGTTTCCCTGTAATAATATTTTTCATTTTTGTGAAGCCATTAGTTCTTTCAGAATAATTTAATGGGGAAATATTTTTTTGCGCTTTAGCTGTATTCATAACTATCATAATAGTTTGATATTTATCGTAACGGAAATAAACATATACTCCACTATCTGCCGGCACATATTGCATCAGTTTACCTGTAGTTAGCGCTGAAGAAGTTTTCCTGAAATTAGCAAGCGCTGATATGTAATTCCAAATACTATCTTCTTTTCCATTACGGCCTTCGGCTTTAAACTTATTTACAGAATCAGTTTTCCATCCTCCCGGAAAATCCTGCCGTACGTGTCCATCATTTGGCACAGTAAGTCCCGTCAATCCGAGCTCATCACCATAATAAATTTGTGGGATACCCCTGCACGTTAGTAACCAGGTAAGGGCTGACTTATATTTTATCACATCTTCATTTACGACAGAAAAAAATCTTGCCATATCGTGGTTGTCTAAAA
>CBIGQT010000256.1:0-5089 GCA_966191655.1 uncultured Ginsengibacter sp. | reverse complement strand
TAAACGCCGCAGGCGAGCCTTTTGGCATTCTCGTTAGTGTTATTTGTGCAAAACCAAACCACCATATTCCTACTAATAAAAAAGAAAATCGTGCTGGCATCGTGTTGTCATTTTGCATACCAAACCATTCTGGTTTAAAAACAAAAATAAAACATACCAGTTGTAAAATAATACTGCCTATATAACCCATTGCAAATCCTTTGGCACTTATTCTATCCCTGTCTTCGGGAGCGGCTATCTCCGGCAGATAAGAATTATAAAAAACCACACTGCTCCAAAACCCAATGCAGGCAAGAATGGTACATAACATGGCTATCCATAAAGTATCAGTTCCTTTAAAAAAGAAAAGCAGGCTACACGAAACGCTGCCGAGAAGGCAAAAGAAACGCAGGAAGCTTTTTTTGTTGCCCTTATAATCAGCGATAGAAGAAAGCACCGGCGACATGAAGGCTACAATGAGGAAGGCAAATGCCAGTACATAATTATATAGGGCGGTATTAACAAAATGCCGTCCGAGAAAAACGACTTTATTATCGCTATTGTTAGCGGTTATGCTTTCATAATATGCCGGAAAAATGGTAGTTGTAATAACGAGGCTGTATACAGAATTGGCCCAGTCGTACATGGCCCATCCGTTAACAACTTTTTTTGAAGCAGTTTGCATTTGTAAAGTAATGATTGCTCAAATTATGAAAATTTGTTTGGAAGAAAAGAAATTGAATTGCAAAAAACGTTCATGCCGAAGTAAATAGTTACGATTTTAAATAACCTGTATAAAGCATAATAAGTAAAACGATACCAACCACCACGCGATATATGCCCCATATTCTGAAGCCATATTTTTTTAGCATCGTTATAAAAAATTTAATGGCAAGAAGCGCTACAATAAATGCGACAATATTTCCAATAGTAAGAATTTTTATCTGGTCGGAGGTAAAGGCGCCATGTTCTTTTATGTATTTATAAATTTTATAAACAGTGGCTGCCAGCATGGTTGGAACTGCAAGAAAAAATGAAAATTCAGCCGCAGCGCTCCTGGTAAGCTTTTGTTGCATCCCTCCAATTATAGAGGCTGCGCTCCTGCTTACACCCGGTATCATGGCGATGCACTGCCAGATGCCTATCATAAATCCTTTTTTATAAGTCACCTCACGCTCATCATGAACTACGGGATTTTTAAAAGCATTATCTATAAAAAGCAAAACAATACCGCCTGCAAGCATACTTATAGCAACAGTAGTGGAGCTTTCAAGCAAGTCATCAATTTTTGAAGAAAATAAAAATCCTAATATTAAAGCGGGAACTACAGCAATGGCAAGTTTTACATAAAACTGCCATCTCGAAAAATCAAAAAACTTTTTCCAGTATAAAACTACTACAGATAAAATGGCGCCCAATTGAATGGCAACAGTAAACACAGTATTGAATGCATCATCATCTATCTTCAATAACTTTTCTGCGATGATCATGTGGCCGGTTGAAGAAATAGGAATAAACTCGGTGATGCCTTCAACAATACCGATAATAACAGATTGGACTATATTCATTTTTTATATATTAATCTTAAAAGCAAATAAACAAAAAAGGCGATGATAAATCACCGCCCTGCATTATTTTATATTTAATTATTTCGGTTTTTTCATTATCGCAAAAATTTCCACCAGCAGTCCTGCAACAATTAGTATAGGCGCAACCGTTATGCGCATTGGGCTATAAATATCTTTATCACTAAATGCGTTTGGATTGCTGCTTTTTCCGCCGGCCATTAAAAAAAAGCCCAGAGCCAGTATTACTAATCCTATCAGCATCCATTTGTAATTGTCTTTCGTAAAAAGAATATTGCCCGCAGAAGAACTTTGCACCGGTGTGGGTTTTATCGCTGAAGTCTTTACAGATGTTGTAGTTTTTTTTGTTTGTTGTGTTGCCATTGTGAAATTTGAATTTGCAATATTAATACATAAAATAAAATTGCTGATGTTTTTTAATATAAATCGTCCAGCTTCATTTTTAAATATTTTACTACAGAACGGTGTGTACTAAAAAGTGTTATAAATAAGCCCAGGATAATGATACCAGAAAAAATTAATATCAGGTTTTTGGTATCATGAAGCACTTTCAGGTAAGGAATAAAATTTTCTGAAAGCCATATAAATCCAATCATAAGGCCAATGGCGATACCTGATGCAACAAGCCTGTTTATAACCGCTCTCCCGTCGAGTGGCCTTGCAATAAACCCCCTTGTTGCCCCAACCATCTGCATGGTTTTAATTAAAAAACGATTGCTGTACATGGCAAGCCTGATAGTATTATCGATGGAAACAATAACGAGAATAGATAATATCAGGGCTACTATAAGCAAAACAAAAGTGGTCGTTTTTACATATTGGCTCACGCTGGCAACAGTTTCCTTAGGTGTTTGAAATTCAGATACAGTTGTAGGATAATTCGTGAGTAAGTAATTTTCAATATTGGCAAGGCTGTCTTTGTCAATGTAATTTGCCTTTACAAAGAAATCAATACTTTCCGGCAATGGGTTATTTATAGCCAGTTTTTTCCAAAGGGTGTCATTTTCCTGGTTATATTTTTCAATAGCCTTTTCACGTGTGATGTATTCAACATTTACCGCATACGGTAAGCTATCAATATAATTTTTTACTGAATCAATTTGTTTGGAATTTGCTGTACGATACAGGTATGCATGCAACTGAATATTTTCTTTAAAATAATCTCCCGTCTTTTTTATGTTAAGAAATATCCAGCCTACAACTCCAAAAAGAAATAAAACCAGTGAAACACCAATGATTGCATATACATAAGAAGGTTTTCCTTTTTTAGCAGATGATTTACCAATTTGAGACATAAACTGACTGACGGTTTAATTGTAAGAATACAGGGTTAAGCAGTTTGCAAAACTAAATGTTTTTAAACAGTTTAGTATTTTTGCAGGATACTTATAATTGCTAATGTAATTTACATGCGGCATTGCAGGTAACAATCAGTTAATGAATAACATTTCTTTCACAAATAAATAAGCTTTGAGTTTGCAGTGCGTCTTTTAAAGATAGATGTCTTTAAAAAAAACTATAACAGGAATATATTTTATAAAAAAACAAAGACTGAATTTTTAAAGGATGGAATATAATTTCAGAGATATAGAAAAAAAATGGCAGAAGCATTGGGGAGAAACCGGTGTTTATAAAGTAAGCAATACTTCTGACAAGCCGAAGTTTTATGTGTTGGATATGTTTCCCTATCCAAGCGGTGTGGGACTGCATGTCGGGCACCCCTTAGGTTATATTGCGAGCGATATCTATGCACGCTATAAAAGACTGAAAGGCTTTAATGTGCTGCACCCAATGGGTTACGACAGTTTTGGGTTACCTGCTGAACAATATGCTTTAGAGACGGGACAGCATCCTGCTGTTACTACTGAAAATAATATTAAAACATTCAGGCAGCAATTAGATAACATAGGCTTTTGTTTTGACTGGAGCCGTGAACTACGAACCAGCGACCCAAAATATTATAAGTGGACGCAATGGATATTTCTGGAAATTTTTAATAGCTGGTATGATAAAAATCACAACAAAGCAAGAAAAATTGAAGACCTCGTAAAAATTTTTGAACAACAGGGCAATAAAGAAGATAACGGTCAGCGACAAACGCAAAATTATTTTTCAGCTGATGAATGGAACAGTTTTTCCGGTGAACAAAAGCAGGAAGTACTGATGGAATACCGTCTTGCTTTCTCAGCTTATGGAGAAGTAAACTGGTGTGAGGCTTTAGGAACTGTATTGGCAAATGATGAAGTTATTAACGGTGTGAGCGAAAGAGGTGGTCATCCTGTTGTAAAAAAGAAAATGCGCCAATGGTATTTGCGCATTACTGATTATGCCGAAAGATTGCTGGAAGGTTTGGAAACAGTTGATTTTTCTGATGCCATGAAAGAAATGCAACGAAACTGGATTGGGAAGAGTGAAGGTGCAGAGATTGAATTTAGCCTCACCCCTAACCCCTCTCCCGAAGGAGAGGGGAACCGCAGCTCAATTAAGATAGCGGAACCCACAGAGGCTTTAGAAAACAAGGCCTCAGAAAATGAGTCTTCCAAACTCAAAGTTTACACAACCCGTCCCGACACCATCTTCGGTGTCGATTTTATGGTGCTGGCGCCGGAACACGAATTAGTGAATGCCATTACAACTCCTGAACAACGTCAAAGCATAGACGAATATCTAACCTATGTAAAAAGCAGGAGTGACCGGGAACGTATGGCAGAGGTAAAACAAATTACCGGTTGCTTTACCGGCGCTTATGCCGTCAATCCATTTGACGGAAGAAAAATTCCCATTTGGATTGCAGAATATGTGCTGGCAGGTTATGGCACAGGAGCTATAATGGCGGTGCCTTGCGGCGACCAGCGGGATTTTGATTTCGCAAAACATTTTAATATTCCTATCACTAATATTATCGGTGATTATTTTAATGGAACAGAAGCTAATCCAACTAAAGAAGCTACTTTATTTAACTCTGGCTTTTTGAACGGCATTAAAATGAAAGATGCCATTGACATTGTCTTGAAAAAAATTGAAGACGAAGATATTGGGCAAAGAAAAGTAAATTATAAAATGCGTGACGCGGGCTTTAGTCGTCAGCGTTATTGGGGTGAACCATTTCCGATTGTGTATCATAACGGCATAGCCTACCCGCTTGAAGAAAAAGATTTGCCCGTTAAATTGCCTCATATTGAAAATTATAAACCCGGGCCCGAAGGCAAAGGCCCTTTAGCGAATGTTACCGATTGGGCGAATCTTGCCAATGGCGATAAAAGAGAAACGAATACCATGCCCGGTTATGCCGGATCTTCCTGGTATTTTCTTCGTTATATGGATCCGCATAACAATAAAGAATTTGCAGATAGAAAAGCTATTGATTACTGGAACCAGGTTGATGTGTATGTTGGTGGAACCGAACATGCCGTTGGGCATTTACTGTACAGCCGCATGTGGACGAAAGTTTTATGTGATTTAGGATTCATAGGTTTTGATGAACCGTATAAGAAATTGGTTAATCAAGGGATGATTGGTGGAAA
>CBIGQT010000255.1:0-5093 GCA_966191655.1 uncultured Ginsengibacter sp. | reverse complement strand
GCCGGTATCGGGGAAAATTACAAGTTAATAGTTGCCACTCCACAGCCTGGCGGCAGCTATACATTAGATTCAACATCCTTGCTGCCTGTTATTGACCAGCTTAGTTCAAATTCCATTATATACCCTGATAAAAATGGTATTGTATGGTTTACAAGCCCTGACAATTTAATCCGGTATGATTCGAAAATAAAAAGTAAAATTGATTTACAATATCAAGTGTTGATAAGAGATATTACGGCAGGAAGCCAAAAACTAAATCCGTACCTAACCGCACAAAACAATTCTGTTGAAATAAAATCTATCGATAATTCATTAAGCTTTCAATATGCGGCGCCATTTTTTGAGCAGGAAGATAAAACACAATACCAAACGTGGCTGGAAGGATTTGAAAAAAGCTGGAGCGCTTTTGGAAAAAATACTTATAAAGAGTACACGAATCTCACTGCGGGAAAATATACGTTTCACGTAAGAGCAAAAAATTTATATCACACAATAAGTGATGATGCAGTTTACTCCTTTACCATTTTACCGCCATGGTACAATACATGGTGGGCTTACTGTTTATATTTACTTCTCTTCGGCCTTCTTGCATTTGGATTTATACGCAGGCAACGGTATCGCGTTATAGCAAAAGAAAGACAGCGCTCAGAGATGAGAGAAGCGAACTTAAAAGCAGAGGCCGAAAATGAACGGCGTAAAAATATTGAATTGATTAGCGAGATGGGCAGGGATATCACTGCTTCGCTTTCTATAGAACACATTATTGATACGGTATATGCCCATGTTAATAAACTGATGGATGCGTCAGTATTTGGCATCGGCATTCATAACAAAGAAAAACACGAACTGGAGTTTCCAGCCACTAAGGAAAAAGGAAAAACACTTGCTGCATATAGTTACGAACTGGGTGATACAACAAGGCCGGCAAGCTGGTGCTTCAATAATAAAAAGGAAATTTTTATTAATGATCTTGAAAAAGAGCACCAGGCTTATATTTCTGATATTCCTGATGCAACAGAAGGTGAGAATTCCGAATCAATTATATATCTGCCGCTCATTTATAAAGATAAATCCATTGGTGTGATAACCGCCCAGAGCTTTGCTAAAAATGCATATAACGATTATCACCTCAATATTCTTCGCAGCCTTGCTACCTATACGGCTGTGGCATTGGATAATGCGGATGCTTACCGAAACCTGAAAGCAACGCAGACGCAATTGGTTCAATCAGAAAAAATGGCTTCATTAGGAGAACTTACTGCAGGCATTGCACACGAGATACAAAACCCCTTAAACTTCGTGAATAATTTTAGTGAAGTAAATGAAGAATTATTGACAGAAATGAAAGATGAACTGGTAAAAGGTAAAATTGATGATGCAGTGGCGCTTGCAAATGATGCAATAGAAAATCAGAAAAAAATAATTCATCATGGCAAAAGAGCGGATGCCATTGTAAAAAGTATGTTGCAACATAGCCGGGCAAGTTCAGGTAAACAGGAACCAACTGATATCAATGCTTTGTGTGATGAATATATAAGATTATCCTATCACGGTTTGAGAGCCAAAGACAAGTCATTCAATGCAAAGTTTGAAACTGATTTAGATTCAACCATTGAAAAAATAAATATTGTGCCCCAGGAGATGGGAAGAGTAGTTCTTAATTTAATCAATAATGCTTTTTACGCAGTTGATGAAAAGAAAAAGCAACATCATGGCCACTATGAACCAACAGTTTTATTAAGTACGAAGAAAGTTGGCGACAAAGTTTTTATTACAATTAAAGATAATGGTAATGGCATTCCACAAAAAGTGTCGGACAAAATATTTCAGCCGTTCTTTACAACCAAGCCAACAGGCGAAGGCACCGGATTGGGCTTAAGTCTGAGCTATGATATTGTAAAGGCACACGGTGGTGAAATAAAAATGAAGACAAGAGAAGGAGAAGGAACTGAGTTTGTTATTCAATTACCTTTAGGGCATTAATTATTTCATAATTTTTAAAATCAAAAACTATGGCGATTAATCCAAAAACAACCGGAATTCATCACATTAATCTTCGTTGTAAAGACCTTGATGTTACTAAAAAATTTTACAGGGATATTATTGGTTTTCCTGTTGCACTCGAAAACGATCAGTTATTTGCTTTTCCGGTGGGCAGCGTATTTATCGTTTTTAAAAAAGCAGATGACAATACCAAATTCAATCCGTTTACTATCGGAACAGACCATTTGGCTATTGCATGTGAAAGTGAGGAAGAACTTAATCGTGTGTCAAAAGGGTTAAGCGATGCAAAGGTTGAAAACACAGGTGTAAAATTAGATCCTACTTTGCAAAAGCAGTATGTTGCTTTTAAAGATCCTGATCGTATTCAATGGGAATTTTATATGGTTTAATTTTTTTAAATGAAGGTAGATAAATACACCACCGGTTTTTTTATTGAAAACCTGCCACCTTGTGTAGTGTAACGGGGTCATAAATATTCCCATCTTTAATTACGGTTTCTACTTTTCTTATGTTGCGGATGTTTTGCAAAGGATCGCCGTCAATAATAATTATATCGGCTCTCCTGCCTGCTTCAACAGAACCTGTTATGCCATCTGCTTTCATAACTTTAGCCGGTATTATAGTAGCTGTTTGAATTGCCTGCATAGGTGTTAAACCACATTCAACATATAATTCCAGCTCTCTAAAGACGCTATAACCAGGGAACCCCATATCAGTGCCTGCAACAATGGTGATATTGTTTTTAGACAAGGCGCCCGTAATGTCTTTAAAATCTTTCATAATTATTTTGCCACGCTTTATCTGGTTACTATCTGACGTTCCGGTGTTAATGAAAAGGGGTTTCATGGGTTCCGGCAAAGTGGAGAAGGCTGGTTCTATATCGGTGATGCTGTCCTTTAAATCGCGAAAGGCTAATTCAAATACGCCAAGAGTAGGATCAATTACTACCTGATGGTTTTTTATAAAATCAAGCACGGCAACGTTTGCAGAATCGTAAATATCTATTGAGAAATCTGTTTTATTTTTCTTCATCACTGCAAATACATATTGCACGTGGTTTATCATATCCATTCCTGAATCAACACCCTGCATCAGCGTCATTCCGTTAGGTATGTGTCCCGTTACCGTTAGTCCCAAACGGTGCGCCTCATCACAGATAACTTTTACAATGGCAGGGCTTACAGAACTATAAATCTTTATCTGCACAAAACCATTTTCCTTATACCTGTCTACGGCTGCTATGGCCTCTTCTTTGGTGGCGGCCTGAATAACGCCCAGGGCATAAGGCCCTTTGCCATCAATTATACCAGCCTTTAAAATATGAGGTCCTATACCGCCGCCATTGTCAATTGCCGTTTGAATGGCATTAATATATCCAAATTCATTACCACAATCTCTTACGGTGGTTACACCGGCGGCGAGGTATGCAGGTCCCCATTCAGCCTGCTCAAAATGCGCATGCATGTCCCACAGACCGGGTAAAATTGTTTTGCCTTTGGCGTTTATAATAAAAGTGCCGGAAGGTATTGTAACGGTGGCTGAGTTACCAGCGCTTGTTATCATTCCATTCTCAACAACAATTGTTGCATTTGGAATAGTGGTATTGTTTACAACATCAAGCAAAGTACCGCCGGTGATGGCAATTAAAGGATGCTTTTGAAAAGATGGCTTTGCCGATTTTGTAAACAAACGCATGCCATACATAGCTGCTCTGCTTATGATGGCAGGCAGCAATGATTCATACGGCTCCAGCATCATTTCCTGTTTATCGCCTTCGGCATCGTTGGTGATAAGACAATACAGCCTCCCTTTTGCGTCTGTCCATAACAATTCATTTCCCCAGATCAATCCTTTAACAACATAACGTTCAAGCATAATCGAATTATTGTTAAACGTAAGTGTGTCGGTGCCGTCTTTGTTTACCTCCACTGTGCCAAATGGCAACATGTGTATTATTGAAGGTTTGTTATGAAGCTTCCAGTATTGTACCAGCAGCATTTGAGCAGTAGCCGGCGAATAGCCAGCTATAGGGAAACTGTTAGGCAATAATGTTTGGGTGTATAAACTGTCATCTACTTTAATAGAAGCTATTTTATTTTTAATAACAACAGAATCATTTACTGAAGAAAATCTTGAAGTGCCTCCATTAATGCGAAATGATAGAGGATCAAGAGCAGCAGTTAACTGAAAGGCAGCAGTAAGTTGCACCGGTGAACCACGATCAACATATTTAAAATCGACAGCATAATTAATAATATCACCCGTTTTGGTTTCTGTAAATTTTTCTTTCCCGATATTCTGTTCAAATTTATGTAACAGGTAAACACCGCTGTCTGTAACCATTTGCCCGTTAGAAGTGCAAATACAGCAGAGAAGCAATGAAACGCAAAGAATTTTTTTCATAATGTTAAGATAGGAATTATTGTGATGAAAAAAAGCAGTGGTAAATACATTCCTACGCCGTGTCAGTTTGCTGGAACAGGTATTGGTAAAGATGGTATAACAGCCAATCTTGCACATCCCGGTTTGTAAATGCTATAATGGTTGTGTACATTGCACATCCAAAAATATTTACATGAAGCTTAAACTAATTGCGTTAGTGGCAATGCTAACTATAGTGGCTTGTAAAAATAATGAAATGAAACAACAGACATATAAATGGCCCGATGCAACACCGCCTGTAGCCGATAAGAAAGAACATTTAAGGATTTTGCATGACGACACGGTTCCTGACCCTTATTATTGGATGTATGATTTTTTTGGCAAAGGGCCCGACAGCACAAAGGTGGTAGAATATCTTACTGCTGAGAATAATTATGGATATAGCATGATGTCAGGTACTAAAAAACTGCAGGAAGATTTATTTACCGAAATGAAATCACGCATTAAAGAGAAAGACGAAAGTGTGCCGGTTTATAAAAATGGGTATTACTATTATTCAAGAACTGAAGATGGTAAACAATATTTTAAATATTGCCGTAAGAAAGGAAGTCTTAATGCCAAAGAAGAAATTTTATTAGACATAGACGAAATGGCCGAAGGGCATCCGTATTATGGCGTTACGGGATTTGCAATAAGTGAAGATAATA
>CBIGQT010000254.1:0-5132 GCA_966191655.1 uncultured Ginsengibacter sp. | reverse complement strand
AAAAACTGGTAATGGAGTTATTTTGAAGGATTACAGTGCTCAAAAATTAATGATAACACTGACCCCTGAGGACTGGAATAATAATAATAAAAAATATGATGGAATAACTTTTGAAAATACGGGTGAAACCGCTGTTATTGCCGGCTTTAACTGTCAGAAAGCTATTGCAAAATTGAAGGATGGTTCTTCATTTACTGTTTATTATACTAAGGATATAAATGTTACCAATAAAGATTATGATTACCAGTTCAAGACTTTGCCAGGGTTGGCAGTACAATACGAAATGCAAAAAGGAAAGATGAAGTTTAAATTTACTTTGGCCAAAGTTAATTATAGTGCGGTACCTCAATCAAAATTTGAAATTCCAAAATCTGGTTACCGGGTTCTAACCTATGAGGAAACTAAAAATAAATAAGACACTGGATTTAAAAATCCGCATATCAATTACTGATTTTTAGGGCTATTTTATTGCGGTTAAAATGAGGGAAATAAAAAAGCCTGCATTTTGCAGGCTCACTAAAATAATTTATTTCTTCGATCTTATAATAAGTTTATATCCATCTTTTTGAGTGTATTCAGGTATTACCATTTTTTGTTTGTATGGCAATATGTAAGTAGTATTACCTTTTTTATAAGAAATAAAAGCATCAGTAATGTAAGTATTGCCAATTTGCTCATTGTTTAAGAAAAAACTTCCTTTATAAACAACGCCAGATTTAAGATTGAAAGCAATTGAATTTTTTAACGTTCCAACAGTAGCTATATTAAGACGGGTTTTATTTTTTTTCACGAAACCTCCTCTGTCCGCCAAGGCAATTAAATATACCCCGCAAACTAACAATAACATAAGCCCTATTTTGGAATATCTATTCATTTTTTTGATAACAATTAATTTAATTTTAACAAAGTTACTATAAATTTATGAAAACCTAAAGCCTTTCATCACATTTATTAAGTAACGGAGAAGAATGGTTATTTAGTGTAACCAAATTTTAAAAAAAATCTGTAATTTGGATGAAGATCATTTACTTTATATGAAAGAGAATCCATACCGGCAAAATAGGGAAGAAATGAAACAACTGCTTTTGCAGTATAATAATTTCAAAAATGGCAGAAAATTTAATTTTATTGAAGAAGAATCTTTCGAAAGAATAATTGATTATTTTGACGAAAACGATGATCTTAATTCTGCTGTGGAGGCTGTTAATTATGCCGTCGAACAATTTCCTTATTCATCTGCACTTCATATAAAAAAGGCGGATCTTTTAATTGCGACCAGGCGCTACAGGGAAGCTCTTTCATTGCTCGATAAAGCCGAATTATTAGATAGTAACGATATAAATCTCTATATATTAAAAACTGATGCATACCTGGCGCTTGATAGCCAGGAAAAAGCAGCCTCTTTACTCGAAAAAGCCATACATGTTTTCCAGGGTGAAGAAAAAACAGAATTACTTTTTGAGCTTGCTGACGTTTATGATGACTATGAAGAATTTGATAAAGTATTCAATTGTCTCAAATTAATTCTGGAGCAGGATCCAACCAATGAAGAAGCATTATATAAAATTTGTTTCTGGACAGATTATACCGGCAGAAATGAAGAGAGCATAAAGCTGCATCAAAAAATTATAGACGAATTTCCTTATACACAACTCGCCTGGTTCAATCTTGGTGCGGCTTTCCAGGGATTAAAGCTCTATGAAAAATCAATTGATGCTTACCAGTATGCAATAGCGATAGACGAAAAATTTGATTATGCATACCGTAATATGGGAGATGCATATTTAAGGCTACACAAATACAAAGAAGCAATAGAAGTTTTGCAAAAAGTTCTTGAGCTTTCAATGCCGGAAGAAGTTATCTATGAAGCTTTGGGACATTGCTATGAGAAATTAAAAAATTATGCACAGGCAAGATTTAATTATCGCAAAGCCTCTCATCTTAATTCAACAGACAGTCATTTGTACTTTAAAATTGCAGGTACCTACATGAGTGAAGGTTACTGGGACAGTGCTGTAAAAAATATAGAGAGTGCAATGCGAATCAATAAATCTCAACCCGATTACCATTTGGCATTGGCTAAGTGCTATGTTCAGTTGGAAAGAATTAAAGATGCGGTTGTTCATTTTTCAAATTTTATTAAGGCACGTCCAAAAAATAATAACGGCTGGAAAGAGTTAATTAAATGCCTTTATGATGCTGAATATTTTGAAGAAGCGCTTGAACAAGTATACAATGCTCAAAAGAATACCAATTATAAACCTCTGTTCACTTCTTATAAATCCGCTACATTATTTGCTCTTGGAAAATCCAAAGAGGGTTTGTTGCAACTGGAACTTGCTATGCAAAAAGCGCCCGCATTGATTAAACAATTTATAGAATTAAATCCCTCATTGCTTCAGCATCAATCAATAGTTGAACTAATTGCCACATATAAAACCAAAAGTCCAAAGAAGAAGAATAGTAAATGAGGTGTGATTCATGTTTTGAATAATTCACTTTACAAAACTATCTTTACCGCTTCTCAAAAAATAAAATATGAATTTTAATCTTTCTCAAATCCCCGAAAGAGTTCCCAAACCAAGACAATATGGTTTAACAATGATAATGGATAAAGGTCTTAGTGTTGAGGAAGCTAAGAACTTTTTAAGTGCTGCTCATCCTCATATTGATGTTATTAAACTGGGTTTTGGGACTGCTTTTGTAACTCCAAATCTTAAAGAAAAAATTGATTTATATCAATCCTTTGACATTCCTGTTTATTTTGGTGGTACACTTTTCGAGGCCTTTTTAATAAGAAATCAGTTTAATGATTACGTTAATCTTTGCAAAGAGTTCAACATTAAATATATGGAAGTGAGTGATGGATCAATTGATATTCCACATCCTGAAAAGTGTGGTTATATTGAGAAACTTACAAAGCATGGAACTGTGTTAAGTGAAGTTGGAAGTAAAGATGCGGCCCACATTATCCCTCCTTACAAATGGATAGAATTAATGAAAGCCGAACTGGAAGCAGGTGCAACCTATGTAATTGCAGAGGCCCGAGAAGCCGGAAACGTAGGTATATACAGGGGTTCAGGAGAAGTAAGAGAAGGGTTGGTTCAGGAAATACTTACACAAATCCCCCAGCAAAAAATTATTTGGGAAGCGCCGCAAAAAGCACAACAGTTGTATTTTTTGGAACTGATAGATTGTAATGTAAACCTTGGAAATATAGCTCCTACTGAAGTTATTCCACTTGAAGCAATGCGCATTGGATTGCGTGGCGATACTTTTCATTTATACCTTAACAAAGAAAAGGCGTAATGAAAATTTACGGATTGATAGGAGATTCTTTAGGTCATTCTTTTTCAAAAAAATATTTTACTGAAAAGTTTTCCAACCGAAATATAAAAGATTGTGTTTATGAGAATTTTGAAATAAAAGATTTACAAATAGAAATACCCGGATTAAAAAGCAATCCGCTTATAGCCGGTTTAAATGTTACCATTCCTCACAAATCCAAAATATTCCCTTTTTTAGACAGTATATCTGAAGTTTGTAATGAAATTAACGCCTGCAATTGTATTAAAATAAATGATGGAAAATGGATTGGATTTAATACTGACGTTATTGGTTTTGAAAAAACATTTATTACTAATTTACAACCATATCATAAGAAGGCATTGATACTTGGTACGGGCGGTTCTTCCAAAGCTGTTGCATATTGTCTCAAAAAATTAAATATTGATTTTCTATTTGTAAGCAGAAAAAAAAATGCTGCTGCAAACATTATTAATTACGAGTCTGTATCTTCACTATTACTTCAGCAATATTCAATTGTAATTAACACGACACCCGTAGGAATGTTTCCTAACCTAGACAGTTACCCGCAATTACCTTATGAAAACATTTCAGATAAACATTATTTTTTTGATTTAATCTACAACCCTTCTGAAACATGGTTTCTTGCCAAAGCAAAGGCAAGGGGAGCAATAGTAAAAAATGGGAACGAGATGCTTTCAATACAAGCCGAGGAAAGCTGGAAAATCTGGAATTCATAGAATAAAAACATTAACCAAGAAGAATCTCTTTCAATATTTTCGGAACAGGTTGAAGTTTTTTTTCTTTATAATTAAAGCAAACCATTCCCGTTTTTGCATTGGCAATAAGAAAAGTTGAATGATCCTTTACAGTTGATAGAGAATAAAAAAATTCAAAACCTACTTTAAATATTTCACCGGCAAAAAGTTTTACCTCAAGCATATCTTTATAAAAAGCTTCTTTTTTAAATTCTACAAGAAGCTCATTCATTATAAGCGATGTACCACAAACGTCCATTTCTGTATAACCATGTTGATGAAGAAACTGCATACGGGCTTCGTGAATAATCGCTACCAACGAATCGTTGCCCAGGTGATTTCCATAATTTATATCTGTTATCCTGACGGGAATTTTAAATGTTGCCAGACATTTTTCGGGAAGTTCAAGTTTTATTCTGGCCATAAAAATTTGATATTAATTATTATCATCATCAGAAGCTGAAAGCTTCACAATATCAAGAAGATTGCTGGAAGCAGGAGATAGGGTATTGCTTAGCATAATTTGTTTCCACTTTTCTATTTTTTTATTCCAAACTGGTTTTGGTGGATATTCGTTATCGGCAGACTCAATTAAAGTGGCAACCTTGGGAGAGATTTTTACAGGCTGACATTCAGGCCCGGCAATAGTGAGATATTTTTTTTCTTTACCGGAAGAATTTTCATAATTCATTGCTAATAAATTTTTATCTTCCGTGGAGTTAATAATCTCTTTTAAAATTTTATTGTTCAGATTTAATGAATCCTGAATTTTATCCGATAATAAATTTTGTGCCCCTTTTTCTGAAGTTGAATTAGCGGGTTGATTTTTCTTTGATGCGTTAAAAAATATAGAGCTCGCAAAAATAATAATAAGAGAAGCCGCGGCTGTTATACCATAAAAAATAAATTTAGATATTTTTCTAAACCCTTTTATCGAAGCTACTTTACCAGTGTTTTCATCCAATGCTGCATTTATATTTTGCCAGGTTTCAACTGGTGGCACTTCCTCATAATTATATAATTTATCTTTAAAATTTTGCATACAACTATTTTAAGTTTTCTTCTAAT
>CBIGQT010000253.1:0-5147 GCA_966191655.1 uncultured Ginsengibacter sp. | reverse complement strand
TTTATTGTCAAAGGAATATGTGGTTGCGTCTACCGGGTTTACATAGTCCGCATGATCTACTTTAGTCTCGCTATACTGGCCTTTTATGTTGATTTGAAATGGTGAGAGGTTCTCTACCAAGTTCAGGTCAAGTGCATATAAATTAGCATTTGCATTTTCAAATTTGTTGCCGGCATCACCAACCTTTCCGGTCATAACGGAGGCTCCCAACTCAAGAGATGAATTTGCAAAGGGCAACCATCCGATCCTTCCGGTAAACGTTTTGTTTTTGTTATTATCGGTTATACCAATAAACGAAGTAGTGCCATCCGGTTGAAGCTGCATACCGTTAGAGATGGCAAAATCATAACTCCATTTCATTGTACCCGCCTGCAGTCCACCTTCCGCTTCTACGGCAAAATCTGTTGACTCGGGAATGCCCTCCGGGTCCGACCCTAATTTGTTGATCCATCCTGCCGCCAGTCGTTTGTTATAAGCACCAAAAGGCAAGACCAGGTATCCGCCGCGGAGTATTAATCCGGGAGTTGCAAAGTAAGAAACGGCTGCCCAGTTAACACCCAACCCATCTGCACTGAATGAGGGCTCAAATTCCAGCAGGAATTTTTTTCCATGTCTCCAAAGGAGCATGGGGCTGAACTCAAAGTGATCTGCATCGCCGAGGCTATTGGTCTTTGAAACCTCGCTTGATCCGTTGTAGGTAACGGTGGTTTTGTTACTTGCATAACCGAAAGTAAGTAACCCTGCTATCATGAGATGTGAATCTCCGGGTTTAACATAAGACGCCTGCTGCTCGATAGTATTTATGCGTTCAAGCAGCGAAGAATCAACAACCATGGTGGGCTCTTGTGCTCTGGCAACAGTCGCCACCAGAAGTAACAGGCACATAGCCTGTGCTCTCTGAATTATCTTGTTTAAAAGTTTCATAACATGAGAATATTATTGTAAATAAATTTTGGTTGTTTATCATTTTTTAGCAAGCGTCCTCATATAATTGATTACCGCCCATCGCTGGTCAACACTCAGCACCGCTTTGAATGGCGGCATCGCAGTATGCCCATGTCCTTCTGAAATTTTATAATACAATGTTCCATCGGATTCTGCCTGAACAGCCCCCGAGGTATGATCCGCAGGCTTTGGGTTCAGCGAGGCCGAAGCCGGTCCATCGCCTTTTCCCTTATTACCATGACAGGGAGCACAGTAGGCCACATATATTGTTCTGCCATTTTTTATAGAAGCGGCATCACCTGGCTCAGGATTTCTAAGATTTTCTCCGCCTTTAGGAATTGGCCATGGGTTGGATTGAGCCTGCGCACCATTGGTAGCAATTGTTAACACGACCATCATAGAAGCAGTTACAAGCAATTCATAAAACGATTTGGAGGATGTCATAATAAATATCATTAAGGTTTGAAAACTAAAAGTAGAAATAGGGAGACATGCAATAGATGATGGCCGTCATGGTAGAATATGACAAGCAACATGATGACTAAAATCCTTGAAATTTTTGATGATGTAAGAATTCGTTTTAGCTAATAATATTCTGAATAAAGGATAGATTTCTCCCTGTTTTTTAACAATTGTATTTTGTCCCATATTAGCAAGCAGAGACTTAGTGGAAGCGTCCACTTGTGCTTGAATCGAAGATGGCTATGAATAAAAAATATATAAAACTACGTGTACGGTTAACTGTTAGTGAGCTTTAGTTCTATCCAGGTTATAGTTTATTATATGTCACAAGCTGAAGTCTTGCGCCATGAGGGAAGTTCGTTTATGCGTCGGGGTTACACGGGTATTGTATAAAGATTTGTGCTCTGCACTGTGTAAACTCCGCCGGGACACAAAACGCTTAGTATGAGATTGCTTCGTGCCTTACAATGACGTGAGTATAAATCAACTAATACTCCCGGATTGAAGAATAATAAATAGCTTTATAGGAAACTCCCCTTACATGTTTCGGCGGAATTTTCTTTTTTTAATTCTTTTTACCATCTCCTGCGGCATTCCCGGGCTGTCACCGGCGCAGGGGGAAATTAATAATCCCAACACTGCATTTGAAGTTGAAAAAGCCACCCCTTTATTCCACAGTGAGGATATTTTGCACCTAAAACTTACGGGCAACCTAAATGAATTGTTCAAAGATATTGGTGACAATAATTTGTATCATCCCATTTTATTACAATACACTGAAGCAGATAGCAGCCGGGTTGATATCCCTATCAGTGTAAAAACGAGGGGACATTATCGCAAGCTAAAAGAGATCTGTAAAATGCCGCCGTTGCTGCTCGATTTCCCGGAGGAAAAAGTAAAAAATACTCTTTTTGCAAATCAGCAGAAACTAAAATTGATAGTTTCCTGTGTGGGAGATGATTATGTAAAAAGGGAGTACCTCGTGTACAAATTATATAATCTCGTCACGGGCAAAAGTTTCCGTAACCGGCTTGTTATAGTAACCTTTGAGGATTCTGCTCACAAGAGAAAGACTGAAACACACTATTGCTTTTTGCTGGAAGATGAAAAAGAAATGGCTGCCCGCAACGGATGCTTTGTAATTAAAAAAGAAATGGTGCCTATGCAGGCTACCAACCGGGATGAATTCAGGAAAATGGCCGTATTCCAATACCTCATCGGCAATACCGACTGGGGTGTTTCTTTTCTCCAAAATATAGTATTCATTACTAAAGATTCTTTGATGGCGCCTTACACTGTAGCCTATGATTTTGACCAGGCCGGAATTGTAGATGCTCCCTACGCCATTCCTCATCCTGAACTGGACATTCCTTCCGTACAGACGAGGTTATACCGCGGGTTTTGCGAAAATGATTTGAATAATTTTTCTTCCACATTCGCATTCTTCAATCACCTGAAACCTGAAATTTTTAAAGTGTATGACAGTAGTTCTTTACTTTCTGCCGCGTATGTAAAATATGTGAAACGGTATCTTGATGCTTTTTATAAAACTATAAATAATCCCCGCGAAATAAAGCATGAATTTGGAAACCCCTGCAGACTTACCACCCGGTATGAAATAAAAGGACTCAACAAATGATCTTTTTACTCCTTATTGGCATTTCCAAAACTTAAGCTTACTAACAGTAACTGTATGCGCAGTTTTTTATATTTTTTACTCATGGGTTTTTCAGTTCGTACACAACGGATGCTC
This sequence comes from uncultured Ginsengibacter sp., assembly GCA_966191655.1. GTDB lineage: Bacteria > Bacteroidota > Bacteroidia > Chitinophagales > Chitinophagaceae > Ginsengibacter. The sequence continues at coordinate 1,987 of CBIGQT010000253.1, read as the reverse complement.
TAACTCTATAACCCGCAGAAACTTTGGCATCTTTGTTGAGTAATATTTTCAGGTTTTGATTTTAATTCCTGAATAAATAAAGGGAAAATTCCGATGATATTTTCTTTATTCGTGTTGATAGTATTTTAAAGAATAATCGTTTACTGAAGAGCCGCCTGCCAAAGACTTACTGGAAAACTTTGAGGTCAATTTTGTTAGTAATATGTTTCTTCTAATAATCAAATAAATATTCACGTAATGAAAAAGTACATCATTCTCACACTTGCGCAATCAATATTGATTTTCTCATCATTGTTAGTTGCCAATGCAACATCAGCTCAGTCCAGTAAGGACCAAAAAATAATTATTGATTGTGACACTGCCAAAGCAGAATTTCTTCGTACGGATCCTTTATTAAAAGATCTGTTTACAAACGCCGCCGGCTATGTGATTTTCCCCAATATAGGCAAAGGAGCCGTGGGTGTGGGCGGGGCCTCAGGCAATGGTATTGTTTATGAAAAAGGTAAAATTATAGGAAAGGCGAAGATGTCGCAGGTAACCGTAGGTTTCCAGGTTGGCGGACAAGCATACAGGGAGCTTATATTTTTTGAAAACAAAGAAGCACTGGATCGCTTTAAGGAGAATAAAATTGAATTCTCAGCACAGGCTTCAGCTGTGGCTGCCAAAGCAGGCGCTTCTGCAAATGCAAAATTTTCAGGCGGGGTCATGATATACACCCAACAAAAAGGTGGTTTAATGTACGAAGCATCGGTGGGGGGACAAAAATTTAAGTATAGCAAATTTTAAAGATAATTACATCATACACATCGTCTTTAAACGTCCGTTAGTGATATATAATAAACTATATCCCGGACAGAATTAAGATTTACTAACAGTTAACTGTATACGTAGTTTATCTACTTTTTTACTTATGACTCTTTTTAGTTCGGGTACAAGCGAACGGACGCTTCAACGGAAAACACCGGGCAGGAAAATGAAAAAAACTTTTTTTACCTAAATACATTTAAATTTATGTAGTCTTAATTATTCTAAACTTAAAAACAACTAAAATGAATCTAAAAAAAATCATTCCATTGCTCCTGATAGCAATGAGTTTTACGGTAGTAACACCAGCTCTGGCATTTGATGAAACGCCGGTAACAAAAAAAACGGAAAAACCTCTTGACCAACGTTCGCAGGAATTGTTGAATCGTCTTATAGAAATACGTGATATGGATAAGAGCAATCTTACCAAAGACGAGAAGAGAGCGCTTAAAGAAGAAGTGAGGGCAATAAAAAAAGAAGAAAAGAAAAGCAAGGGAATTATTTTTGGTTTGGGTATTCTTGGGGTTATATTACTTGTATTATTATTAGTTTGGATCTTCTAAGAAACTTTGTATAGGTATCTTTGCCTTTGCAGGTGTTAGGCAGGGTTGCCAACCTTTGAAAGGTTGGCAACCGTAATTATACTAATGTGAGTAAATATGCTGTTGACAGGAGGATGAGTTCTGTATTCATCACTTTAATTTACCTGTGAGTTAATACTTTTTTTATTCCCTCGCACATTGATTTGATTGTATGGTATGCCTCATCAGTATTTTCATTTTTATCGAACTTTATTTCAAGAAGGCCGGGTGATTTCTTTACATAAAACTTTGTGCGGTTATCAAGCGTAATCACGCCATCAATCCGTGAATTCACAAAAGACATTTTGCTTTCTCTGCCGATTCTGTCATCCATAAATTCATCGACATGTCTTGTTTCGCTCCTGGGGAAACGTGCATTCATTGTATAATAATGACTATACTCGTTATAGGCAATATCGATATTGTGATTGCTATGCATGCACGAGGTGATGGTTACACAAGCGAGTACAGAAAAAAATAATACAGTTAACTTTTTCATTGTAATTGTTTACAGGTAAATAAAATAATTGAAAGAACCGGCAGATGCCAATTCAGTTATTTTTCTAAAGTTGAAGAAGATTGAAAAAAACTTGTGAAGTTGA
>CBIGQT010000252.1:0-5152 GCA_966191655.1 uncultured Ginsengibacter sp. | reverse complement strand
TCTGCGTTTAACGGTGCGAACATTAAAATCAGGAGTACCGGTACGTTTATTTGCAGCCATAATTGTTTGCAATTTATAACATTACATTATTTTTACTCAACGGGATTAGTAATAACAAACTATAGAAGGGTTTGAATAAAGATTCTTTAGTAAATAATACTGCTGTTTATTTTGTCACCACCGGGTTTTATAATTTCCAGCCGGTAAACTCCGTGAGGAGCAAACGCCTTTATTGGGACGGCCTCCGTGCCGCTGCCATTACCGGTGTGCTGAATCTCTTTTGATTCGATTACTTGTCCCAATTTATTAATAAGCTGTATTTCATACTTTCCTGCAGGCATACTAACAAACTCAAGTTGAATAGTATTATTAACTAACGGATTGGGATACACGTGAATTCCCTGTGCCAACTTTGTCATCAATATTTTTACGACTTTGCTGTAGCGTATTGCACCACTATTATCAACACTCTTAACCCTGTAATAATTGTAACCGGTTGAGGGCTGTACATCCGTCCATGTATATTTACTGCCCTGAGCAGTATTTTTGGCAGTTACCTCAACCACTGATGTAAAATAAGTTTCATCTGTTGATTTCTCTACCTCGTAATATTTGATTCCTGTTTCATTTTCGACTTGCCATTCCACGGCAATCTCCCAATTTTTAGTATATGCGTTAACGTTAGTAAAGGTAACCGGTAATATTCCTTCTGCTGCATCAAATACAACACGGAAACGGTTAAACGCAGTGGAACCTGTGGTGCCATCAGTAAAAAAACTTACCCGTGTTGTATCGGTTAAATGTAAATCTGTTTTTGTGTTGAGGTAGTTATCTTCGAGGTACGGCTGAAGGCCGCTTTCATAAATTTTATTTGGTGTAAATACAAAACGATAGTTTCTTTTGGCACTTAATTTACCAACCTGGAAAAATATGGTGTCCTCTGCCCGTAAGGTTTGCCTTCTTTCTATAGCAAGCAGGGTATCATTTCTTTCAATAGAAAGATTCTCGGCGGGATTATTATTCTTTTTTGCATCCTTTTCGTCTATGTCGTTATTGTCATTATCGGAATAAGTATTAAGAACTCCATCTGCAATGTAACTGCTTCCGTCATTGTTCAGCGCATATAAATCGGAGCGCCATTGCTGGCCGGGAGGTTTTATTGGCGTAAACGGGGATATAGCAAGCGTTGAACTGGTTTTTACATTTTCGGTAAATTGAATAGTTACCGGAGATCCAAATGTTGAAGCGAGAAATGCCTGGCCATTGTCAATAAAATTATTGGTTGATCCATAACTACCTATATTTTGCGGAGCAGTATCAAAAGTGCCCGTAACCGAATTCCAGGAAAATGTAGTAAATCCGCCATAGCCATAATTACCTCCCCGGTTAGGATCCCAGGCATAGTAGCTGGGAGTAGTAGAAAGATTAACCAGGTCAATTTGTGAGGCATACGGATTGTTTAAAGGAGTAAATTGGTTGTTTATGATAATGCCGGCTTGTGTGCCTGTATAAAGTTGCCCGGAAGTACGCAGTGTGGTGCTTGTAACGGGAGAAGCAAAAGCAGCGGATGTTCTGTCTCCCCTGATAAAAATAAAATATCCACCCGCAGATGATGAGAAAGAAGTGGCATTAGTAGAAGGTATACCATCGTACGCATTTGTAACACTATTATAAGTTTTCACCGACGGTCCGCCGGCTGAAAATTCATCAAAACCTTTTGTTGACCATGAAGCCAGGTCACTGGTAATGATAGTTCCATAAGTTGGTTTAAGGTCATCAGAAATGATTGTGGCGCCTTCCTGCCATGCCTCTTTTATAGTTTGACTCGAATTAGTTGGAACTGCTAAAAATCTCCATGCTTTTCTTGCCGGGATGTACCTCTCAACCACAAATTTTCCGCTTACATTATAATTGATAGTGCCGGTTCCTATTTGCCCGATTCGGGCTGTTTTTACAGGATCGGAATGAAGGGTAATACTATCTGGTGTACCTCGTATAGAAAGAGTGGTGCCGTCATTAATTTTTATGCTATCGATGATGGCGCTGTTGCCATAAGTGGTTTTAATATCGTTAGTGAGAATAAGATTGTTGTAAACAAGTCCCGCGAAATTTTGTGGCCCTGCTCCATTAAGCAGAACGGTACCATTATTATGCAGGAAAGTACTGGTTCCCGATTTGGCTAAATCACCTTGCACGGTAAGAATGCCGGAGGGAGCAGTTTTATTACCGCTGCCGGCGATAGAAAGATTGCTGTATATTAAAGCATCTGCATTTGTAAGAGGCTGTGCTCCGGCATATATATATTCAACGGTACTGCCTGCATTTAAATTAATATGGGTGATACTTGCATCAATTGACGACCATGCTCCAAATCCCTCAGCATAACCATTAAATCCCTGGTTACTTCCACATTTAAAAATACCGCCATTTTCTACAGTTACAGTTTGCGTTCCATCTATTGGTGATGCTCTAATGCTTTTATTATTAGTGATGGTAAATATCCCTCCGTTTTTTACTGTAAAAGAACCGTTAGTTTTAAGGGTGATATCGTTAGCACCAGCAGTAATATACTTTCCGCTAACCTCAATGGCATAATATAGTATCGGATCAGAAGCAGCGGTTTTGCCCCGAATAGTTTGACCCGAAGAATTATTACAGGCGAATTCGATAACACCAGCAGTTAAATTATAAGTTCCCGCGATCAAAGGGAAATCACTTCCTGTTGTCCCCAGGATTAATCTTCCCCCATCCATTGTTAAATTTGTTGGAGTAGATCCATCTCCAATATTGTTGGAAGTAGCGTCCAAAATTGCGGAACCTGTTATGTAAACTGTGCCGGAAGGAATATTGGTGCTTATCGTTTTAGTTCCACTGCCGGAAAATGTTACATTATAATAATCAGGAATTGATGCAGCCTGTGTTTGATTTCCATTTGCATTATATTCAATTGTAGAACCGGTATTCAAAATAACAGTGCCGCTTGAAATAGCAGAAGTGCCGGTACCGTATAATCCTGCACTACTTGAAGTTTTTAAAGTACCATTAACTGTTACATTTCCACTTGTATTGCTCATGTTTGTCAATCCCATATCAATTATGCCATTTATTAAGAACACACCTCCTGTTCCTTTATTAATACCATTTAACGATGATCCTGAAATAGTAACCGATGCCCCTATGGGTACAGTAAGTCCAGCATTTAACCCAATAAGTTTATTTAGAACAATAGTCACTGTTCCTCCAAAAATTGCGTTAGGTGAGCCAATAGAATATGATCCTCCCGTGCCGTTTAACGTTAACTTAGAATTGCCGGAAATACCATCCCGTAATATAATAGCACCAGATGTTTGGCTTAAACTGAAGTCAGTATTAACTACGAGGAGACCGTTAATTCCTGCGTTTGTTCCTGAAATTGTAGCCGAAGTTTTCGTTACCAGTAAGTTGGGTATTACGCCTGAAACCGCATTTGGGAAATATAGAATGCTTGCATTAAACGCAAAAGCGTTTGCCTGATTCCACTCAAAGATGGAGCCATCGTTCCATGTAAATAAATTTGACGGGGTTGCTGTGGTAGCGAATGCCTCATAGCCACTTCCTAATACTGCAACTCCATCTCCTATTTCAATTTTTCCACCGGTTTCAATAACTGTCTGAGAAGTGCCTCCAACAAAAACATCGCTATAACCCGGATTCACTGTACTTACTATTTGTAATACTCCCCCATCTTGTATATCTATATCATTTCCCAACCCATCAGTTACATTTAGAACACCTCCGGTAAGGACCTGCAGTGTTCCATAAATTATTGTTTCGTCTAAATAATCCGGTGTTGCCACGTTAACTACATTGCCGGAATTAATTATAATTGCTTTATCGTTGTTCGAAGGAATTAATTGTTGATTTGAAAAGATTGTATTATCCAGAGAAGACGTCCATGTTGAACCGGAATTCCAATCTCCCGTTAGTACATTGGATTTAAAATATTGTGGTTGCCGGTTAAAGGTAAAATCATTAATACTAAATGTACCTGTGGAAGAACTTGCATCCCAGGCATATAAACGAAAAGTAATTGCCGCAGTTATTCCCTGGTAGGTAGCCGCAGACAAATCAATTGTGGTTCCGGTGGCATTAGGTATTCCGATATCTGCAGTAAATCCATCCAGTGAAGATCTGAAGGCAAACGATGTAGGACCTGTACCCGAAGTTTGTCCTGTGTAAACGAAACTTAAAAAATTAATATTAAATCCTGCCTGCGGCGTAATAGTGAATTCAAAAAAATCGTTTCCATCAAGGGTCACACTGGTCCAGCCGTTTGCATTATAGCGGTCATTAGCATTTGAACCCATAATGCCTGTGCCCCTTCCTATCCCGGAAACTGTGATGTAAGGCTCGTAAATTTCGCCTGCAGTATAAGGATTTGAAGTATTAGGATTTGTTCCTGTAATCGGATTGGTAAAAGTTGACTGGCCCCAACCTGTTCCGGTTATAATCCCCAAAACAAAAATTAAATACAAACGCCTTAAAGTAATTTTCTTTTTCATATAACTCAATTGTCAAAAGCTATTGAAATTCTCAGCTACAATTTTAAAATCAGGATAATACGCCAATTCATCGGGCAACCGATGTTTATAAAGTAGTTTTCAGAGATGAGGCAGGGGACAATTTACAATTAGAGTGTGGTTAACAAATTACAAAATAATTTTTAAAACTCTAATGATCTGGTATTAAGTTATTAAAATTTTTTCCCCAACATTATTTGTAAGAAGAAATTTTTTGCAGATATCTTTAATCAAACAGACTTAATCAAAGCAGGTGATAGTCTAAAATGCACCCATATACACGATCGAATCGTAAGAAGATTTTTTATAAATATCTTTAAACAAATAATTATTTGATGCCTCATCCGGAAATTTTATTTTTCTTTTTTGCGGTTGCTTTCATTTATGCCTCGGTAGGCTTTGGCGGCGGTTCCAGCTATCTCGCTATACTTGCGCTTTATGCTTTGCCTTTTAAAGAAATGCGGTTAATCGCTTTAATCTGTAATATTATTGTTGTGACAGGAGGCACCATTATTTTTATTAAAAACAAACAGGTAAACTGGAAAAAAATTTTACCACTGACGCTGCTAAGTGTCCCTATGGCTTTTTTGGGA
>CBIGQT010000251.1:0-5170 GCA_966191655.1 uncultured Ginsengibacter sp. | reverse complement strand
GCTGTCCATGCGGCCTCCGCCGCCAAGATTCTTTAAAATACCTGAATCGCCTTTGCCAAACATTGATGTAGGTTTTTCATTTGGGAGAGCATACTATCAGCATTATTGTTTTGAACAGATGCAGATGTATCAATTGGATTTACTGATGTATCAGTTTGCTGATTGCTGTCGTTTACAGTTGATGAATTTACTGTCTGGGAAGTATCGCGGGAAGTTGTTTGTGCTGAAGTATTTTCTTTGTTTTTAGTAGCGTTATTGTTACACGAAGAAAGAAACAAAATAATTGCTGAGAAAATAATTGCTGTTGATAGCTTCATAAGTTGTATTAATTTATATCATAGAAGTTTAGTGAATCTATGCTTTGCCACATCTCATTCATTTCCTGTTTAAAAAAAGGGCTCCACTGAGCAACTTGTTTTAATGGTGCAGGTTTTACTCCATTTATTGTTTCCTGGGTTGGAGTCTGGGAATTAATTAGGTTAATGTTTTCATCAAACCAGGAAGTTTGACAAAATGCAGATAAGCTAATTAAAATTGTAAATAAAAAAAGAGATAGATATTTCATTTTATACTTATTTAATTAAAAAACAATTAATTAAAATGTCCAACTAAAATGCACAACAATGATTCAATCTTAACATGCCGCAGGTATAAAAAATTAGTTATTTTAATTCTTCTTAAACGGTAAATTAAAACTGCCATCTGTTATTTTTACAGATTCGTTGCCATAACTTTTATCTTGTGTAAACGTTCCTGAAAACGTTCCCTCGACACGACTGTCGTGTATGCTGGTAATAGTTACCGTTACCGCATCGGAATATAAATTGCCGGTTATTTTAGGATCCGTATAAGTAGCTTCTTTACTTTTTTTATCGCCGGCAAGTGATGGCTGATATTTACCTATTGATGTAGTTCCGCTGTTGGCTACACGTAATTCAAAGTATTTGCCGTTAGGTGTAACTTCTATCGTCAACATGCCATTTGCTGCATCGTTGCTTACTTCGTTTATGAATAAGGTGCCGTGTTGTACGCCACTTTTTGTTTCAACCCGCTCTCCGTTTATAGTATAAGAGAAATTTCCCTCATTGCCGGTAAGGGTCGCATCAGACGCTGTTGTATTTGTAGATGATGTACTTGTTTTAGCATCAGATGTGTTTGTTTTATTTGCTGATGAATTGTTGCATGCGCAGAAAAATAAAAAACATGCGGAAAAAATGGGTACAAAAAATAATTTTAAGCGTTGCATAATTTTGTTTTTTGAAATGATAAAGAATGGATTATTTTTTAGCATAAGGCTTAAAGGGTAAATCAAATTTTCCGTCATTTAATAGCGCCGGCTTTTGGGTATCAGCATTTATCAACTCTCCCGAAAACGTACCTTTAATACGGGTGTCGTTTTTAGACGTTATAGTAACAGTAACCTTCGATTTGGTATCAAATTCATAGTCTGGGTATTTCCCGTCTTGATTTGGGTAGGAAAGGCGAAAATTAGCAAAATGATTTCCGCCATTACTCCCCGACGATTTGAAGCGATCCATATTTTCATAGGTTATAGTAGTGGCGCCTTCAGAGGCAATGCCAAACCCAAATTGTGGAGGATTTTTTTCGGCAGGGTCGTTGCTCATCAGCGTAAAAAATACTTCGTTGGTTGAATCCATTGAAGCCTTGTTTGCAAAAGAAGGATTGTTTTCACTCCACGAATAAACCTTTCCATCAATATTATAGGAAAAACTGGCATTGTTTGTTGAAGCAGTTGTACCCGAAGAAGCAACTGAATCGCTTTCTTTTCCTGTATTTGCATTTGTATTACCGGTGCATGAGTATAACAAAAATGATGAGAAAAGAATTGCTGAGAATGATTTTAGTTGTTGCATATTTTATTTTTATTTTAAAAAAAGGGAATCGGATTTAAAAGTATGTTTACTGTAACAAACCTTATAAAACAACCGATGAACGCACTTTTAAAGTCGTTAAAAATTTAGCAGAAGAATTTTTTCCAATTAAATACAGCTTACTATTCATAACTACTGCAAATATTTTTATTTGTTTCATAAATTAATTTTTTACTATAGTGTTAGATTTTGTTTGAATCGAAGCAAGTACCTGCACTTTCTTATCGAGTGTTGAAACAGTGCTTAATAATAGTTGCAATTGTTGTTGCAGCTTTTCATTATTGGTAACCAGTATTTTATTTTGATTTTGTAATTCGGCTAATTGCTTTTGTTCCTCTTCAATTTTTTCAGTTCTTTTTTCCAATGCTTGTATCGCAATAAAACTTACACCAAGAAAATCCTGTTGATTGATTAATGTATCGCAACCAATATTTCCTAAAGCATCATGTCCAAAGGCATTGTGAAAGTCCTGCGCCATCGGGCCATAGTGGCGGTATGTTTTTGAGTCCTGCCCTTTATAGTTCCAGGTTCCTAATTTGAATTGTGATATTTTATGTAAAAAATCTTCTCCATTTACTGGTAATACTTTTTCTTTTTTTGTACTATCACTTATTGCACTCCAGCTATTGTCTCCATGATTGGCCAATATGCCGGTACGGTTTGTATTGCCACCGGTTATAAAATAATAGCCATTACTAAAGCGGCAGATCATCTGGTCATCCGTGCCACTGCCCACGAAGCCTGCATTCCAGGGGTCGGTATCCCCGAACATGGCATTACCTTTATGGCCGCCATCAAAAAGATTGGCGCCAAAAATCATAGAGCCACTTCCGGTTGCGGTTACATTGGTTCCAATGGCAACAGATAATTGAGCGTTTGCCTTAGCGGTTACTCCCTCCGCAAAAGAGTATTGCCCACTTGCTGTACAGTTATCGCCCATTGCAGTGGAATGATCTCCACTGGCGATCGTAAAACTTCCCGAAGCGAAAGAAGCATAACCATTTGCCTGGCCGCCAACTCCGGCTGCGAAGGAGTAGTCACCAACTGCCTTTGTTATATAGCCCATTGCCACTGAAGAAATACCTCTTGCCTGTGAGCCATTTCCTGAAGCAAAAGAATAATTTCCGCCTGAATAAGTATTGTTGCCTAAAGCAAAGGAATAGTCTCCCTGGGTTGCATTACCATTACCCATAGCTACCGATGAAACTCCAACAGCTGTTGTGCCATTTCCTTCAGCGAAAGAGTAATCGCCTAAGGCTTTTGCGCCAGACCCCATCGCCGAGGCACCGGTACGGGTAGCCTGCGTGTTATAGCCAGATGAAAAAGAATAACTGCCTTGTGATTGTGTTCCAAATCCCGTAGCAAAACATGCGGTACCTGTTGCATACTCATTATATCCAAAAGCCGTTGACCAGTTTCCTATATATTGATCATCCCATAAAAAACCATACGTGGCATCAAGGAAACCTGCCCGTAATGCGCCTTTTTTGGGATGCCAGATAAATTTCGAACCGGTGCCGGTTTCCGAGAGTGTATAACTGTTTGCAGAAAGTGTATCACCTTTTGCTATAATTCCACCGTTGTGAATAATGTTTAAACCTGCTTTGGGAGCTGTTGTTCCGATACCAACATACTGTCCATTATCAAAAATTTGTGAGTTACCTGCCGCAGAACCTCCGGTAAATTTGGCAATATAATTTGTAGTTCCATTTAAAGAAGCGCTTCCGTTTGATATTTGATGCCAGGCACTTCCATCATTATAATAAAACGAATTAATGGTAGTATCATAAACCAATAATCCTTTTGTATTAGGAATAGCAGTTCGGCTTGTAGTGCTGGTACGTGGAATTAATATTCCTTTATCGGAAGCTTTTACATCAAGCATGGCATTGGCGTTCGGCTTGCTGCCATCGCCATTGATGCCAATATTTTGTGCAGAAGTAATATTGGGTAAAAAAATTATTAATGCAATGAACTGAAAAAATAAAATTTGTTTCATAAAAAGAATCTTGAATGATTTAAAATCTTATCCTCAAAAATACTTTTGTGTCGTAACGTCATACAATAGTAACCGACGAACGTGTTCTTAAAATCGTCAGAAAATCAAAGTGTATTTTGTTGTAGTTTTATAGTAATTAATTTAATTTCTTTTTAAGGCCATTGCAATGCAGATTTCTGATCTCCTCCTTAAATATGTTATAATAGATGATGATGAAATTGATCGTGCGGTAGTAGAAACAGAAGCTGGTAAATTTTCCTTCTTACAAAAAGTGACATCATGCAGTAACCCGGTTGAGGCTATAGAAATAATTAACCGTTTTAATCCTGATGTTATTTTTTTAGATATTGAGATGCCCGGGCTTAGCGGTATAGAACTCATAAGAAAAATAACAAACTGCGGCCTGCCTGTTTTTATAACATCACATCCGGAATTTGCGCTGGAAGGTTTTGAACTGGAAGCTTTTGACTATTTGCTAAAACCTGTTTCTTCTGAACGCTTTGCCAGGTGTGCTCTTCGCCTGCGTGACTTTTACCAGATGCATAAAAAAGCATTTGCATTTGATACGGAACAGGATAACAATTTTATAATTATTAAACAAGGGTACGACAAATACAAAATACCCATACACGATATTTTATATCTTGAAGCAATGAGAGATTATACAAGAATTACAACCGTTACAAAAAAATATTTAGTCTTAACAACCTTAAATGGTATTGCTGAAAAATTGCCACATGAAACATTTGTGCGTATTCACCGCAGCTATATTGTAAACCGCAACAAAGTAGATGCTATTCAAAAAAACAAAATAAACATACAATCGCATGAACTGCCGATAGGAAAACTATATAAGCATGCATTGAGTTTTTCAGATTGATTCTTTTATTTCTTTGAATGGTTATTGCAGAAAAATTTGAGATCTAAAAAATGAGAAAGTTTTCTTTTATATTTTTTATCTTATTAAATATTGTCGTTGCTATTGTAAAGGCACAGGCGCCGGATTTATCAAAATTTAAAAACGATAACGAAAAAATTAAAGCATGGCTTGGTTACTGTGCTGAACTGCGCCTAAATAAAAACGGCACAGCAAATAATTATGTCATATTAGAAGAGGCGGGATTAAAAGGCTTACAGTTAGTTAAGCCGAATGATGATTCGGACAAAGCAAGCTTCTTTTTATATATAGCTCTGGGAAATTATTACCAGATAAAATTTGACAGTGCGCAATATTATTTTTACCAAAGTCTGCATAGCGCACAACGTGCCAACGCCACTA
>CBIGQT010000250.1:0-5182 GCA_966191655.1 uncultured Ginsengibacter sp. | reverse complement strand
CGAAGATGGGAATTTTTGTCATTTCGGCCTTTCCCAAAATACGTACATGCTGATGCCTGATTGCTTTCATCATCACGGGAATATCAAGGTAAGAAATATGGTTACTTACAAAAATGTATTGTTTGTTAGTGTCATGCTTTTCTTCGTAAATATTTTTATATTGTATACCTGTCGCAATAAAAAATGCATCGGCCCAAAACCTGCATATCTTATATAAAATATTGCCTCCTTTTATATCACTTAATAAAAAGCTGTATAAAAAAAAGGGCATTAGCATAAACATTAATAATAGAAAAATGAGGAATCCGTATAAACTGAAAAAAAAACGTATTATCTTTTTGAAATCATTCACAGTAAATAAATTAAGCTTAAAACAAGGTATTAAACCACCAATTTTAAATACAGAAAGCTGAAATTTAACTTAAAATCGTAAAAATTGGTACTATATGCGATTTAATAGGAAATTTTATCCATAAATCCCTTACATTTGCACTCCAAAAATTTGGAATTTATGTTTGCAGTTATAAAAATCGCCGGTCAGCAATTTAGAGTTCAGCCAGGCCAAAGCTTATACGTGCCCCATTTAACGGGTAAATCGGGAGACAAAGTTGAGTTCTCCGAAGTTCTTTTACATGATAACGAAGGAAAAGTTTCTGTGGGCAAAGACACAAAAGTGACCGTTAAAGCTGAAATAGTAAATGACCTTATTAAAGGTGAGAAAGTTATCGCCTTTAAAATGAAAAGAAGAAAAGGTTTTAGAAAAAAACATGGTCATCGTACACAATACACGCAAATAAAAGTTACCGATATAGCATAATAAAAATTTATGCATGTTATAACGATGTTGGTTACACTAATATCATTTTAATAAAATAATGATTTTTAACTTATAAAATTATGGCTCATAAAAAAGGTGAAGGCTCGGTTAAAAACGGTCGTGATTCACAAAGCAAAAGATTAGGTGTAAAAATTTTCGGTGGACAGGCAGCAACATCCGGAAATATTATTTTACGCCAACGCGGAACAGTTTATCATCCCGGTAAAAATGTTGGTCTTGGAAAAGACTTTACCATCTTTGCAACCGCTGATGGTGTTGTTGAATTCAGAAAAACAAAAGGTGATAAAACATTTGTTTCTGTAAACGCTGTTGAAGCCTCCGCATAAATTTTTATAAATAATTTTTGGCAGTTAAAAAAATGTTTTTACTTTTAGTTTTTATTTACTAACAATTAAATTCTAAAAACATGGCAAACGCTGTTAAAAAGGCTGTAGCTAAAAAAGCTGTAAAAAGGGCTGTAGCTAAAAAAGCTATTAAAAAGGCTATCGTTAAAAAAGCTATCAAAAGAGCTGTAGTTAAAAAAGCTATCAAAAGAGCTGTAGTTAGAGCTGCTGTTAAAAAAGCTGCTGGCAAGTAGTAAAACTTTCTTTAAGTAAAGCTTATATAAAGTCCTGGCACATGGCCGGGACTTTTTATTTATACTCTGAAAACTGCTACCAGTAATAGTTCCAGCATACCTATGCAGCTATTTTAAAATAAATATTTAATATTTCCTCCAATTTTTTTCACATTTGAATTATAATAATTATGAAATAGCAAAAGCAATTTTCCCTTGCTTTCAAAATTGATAGAGATACATGGAGAAGATAGTTTTTAAATCGAAAACTTATTCTATTGCAGCATATAGAATCGAATAACTAACGTAGACCCACAAACGCTTTTCACAGATAAAATTTTTTCAATTAATGGTATTGGTGAAGCAATTGGAAAAAAAATTTTAGAGTTAACAGAGACCGGAAAAATGAAAACTCCTGATGAATTACTTTTAAAGACTCCTAAAGGGATTCTTGAGATGATGAAGATTAAAGGCATTGTACCAATCTAAAAATATATTAGTCTCTATATATCCGGATGCGTACGTTATTAAATAATTTTCTAATACTCGTTTTGAAGTATTAATTGCGTAAAAAGGAATGGTTACTGCTCAAAAGGATCTTAGCAGTTTTACTTTAAAAAAATAATTAAGTTATGAATCTACAACTGGCAGCTCTACAAAAAATATAGTCCATTTTCCTTCATTAGTTTCAAACCATATTTTTCCATTTAATTTTTCAACAATTCCTTTACACATTGCAAGGCCAAGGCCGGTACCCGATGTTTTTGTAGTGAAATTGGGAATAAAAATCTTACTAAACATTTCGGCCGGAATACCATTTCCGTTATCTTTTATTGATACAATTACATTCCTGCCAGTAAGCTGACTTTTTATTTCGATTATTGCTTTTCTTTTTTCAGGAACAGATTGCACAGCATTTTGAAGAAGATTTGTAAACAACCTGTTGATTTGTGTTTTATCGGCTTCGATTAATATTTCCTCAGGATACAGATCAGTCTCAACCTCAAGTTTTTCATTGGCTGAATAAAGCGATGCAACATTAACAAGGGTGTTATTAATATCAAAAAGTTGATTTTTAGAATTACCAAGATTTGCAAAATGTGCGAAGTCACCGGCAATTTTCGACAAATGTTCTATCTGCTCCAGCAAAATATTAGCAACATATAAAGAGATTTTTTTAACTCCCGGCGAATTATTATTAATTGCCATTTGCAGGTATTGCAAATTAAGTTTCATGGGAGTAAGTGGATTTTTTATTTCATGAGCTACCTGTCTTGCCATTTCACGCCACGCTCCTTCTCTTTCACTTTTAGCTAAAAGCTGGGCGCTCACATCTAATTTTTTAACCATCTTATTGTATTCATTTACCAATTCACCAATTTCATCTTTGCGGGTCCATACAATTTCTTCATTTGTTTTTTCAAGATTTATTTCTTTCATTCTGTTACTTATGAGAGAGAATGACCTTGTAATTCTGTTTGTAATAAACAATGCAATAATGCCGGCAATAAGAAAAATAAAAGCATTTAAGTTTATAATGGTAACAAGGAAATTTGAAATTTCATCCTGGAGATTGCTTTGCGATTCGAAATAAGGAATATTAAGGTAAGCATATTCTTTCCCGGTTTCATCCCGCACAGGTACATAGTTACTAAGATATTCAAGGCTGCCTATTAGCTGCTCCTGTGAAAACTGAACATCTTTTAATTTATTTAAATGAAAAAAAGCAACCGGATCCATCTTCTCACTTACAATTCCCTTTTTATAGGGCAATGGTAATGACGAAACTTTAAGATCTCCATTAATATCATAAAGATTAATATCTGCGGCATGAATACTGGCAACCCTGTTAATAGTTTCATCCAATTTTTCATTCGACACTGAATCAAAATCCATCAATTGCGTATTTGCGGCAGACATTGTATCGATGGAATTTCGAATTTCATTTTCCATAACATGAATAGTGCGGCTAAGCTTTTCGCGATTGTTGTTGTGATAGCGGCTTATAAAAAAAAGTATGGTTGTAATACCTATTACTAAAAAAGAAAAAATACTTATCATAATAATAGTGCCGTGCACCTGGTTACGAATGGTAAATTGCCAGAAGGTTCTGAAATTTTCTGATTTAATTCTACTGCTAAGTATTTTACTTAAAAAATTAAAAACGACTGTTATAACTAAAAACGAACAAAATAAATATGCAAACAATGTTATTGATTCAACAAAAAAATCATCCCGCCGGGCTATCACAATTACTTTGTCCTCATTAGCTTTATACCAAAGCTCTTCATATCCGTTTCTATCCACGGTCCTGAACTCGTTATAGGTAAAAGATCCGGGATCAATCATTGTGGGGAAAGGATAATCATTATTACTGCTGCTAAGCTGATTATCATTATAAATAGCAAAAGCATACACGGATGAGCTTTCTATCGAATTAATATTTCCTTTTGAAAAAAGCTCCGGGTATAACGCATCGCTTTTATATTTTTTGGGCGTTGAAACTATGAAAATGTATCCTTTCTTATTGCCGGAAGAATCAGCAATTTCTTTTTTACTGATATAATTAAAACGGTCATAAGAAATATCATAATAATAAAGGCCCTGGATTGCTGTCGCCTTTCCCTGCGTTTGTATAATGGCGTTCAGAGAGTTAAAATTTGTAGAATCCTCATTATAAAGTGGAGCTTCATTTGAATCGAAAGTATAAATGCGGGTATCATATTTATTGAGATAACCCGAAAAATTTTCATTAATCAGGCTGTCTTTCAAAATTTTATTTTCAAATGGATTTTTAAACCTGTAAAAAATTCCATTCAAAGATGCATTGTTAAAATCACTAAGAATAACGCTTAAAAATCTCTCCCCTGTCGGATCGGCCCTGCTCGCAATATTTTCAGCAAATGTCCTTCTTTGTTCCATTTCTTTCTTCTTGTTTTGCACAACTATTGCTGTTGTAATAGAAACAGAAAAGAAAAAAAGCCAGAAAATAAAGCGGGTAGAAACAAGATTGTAAGCATCGATTGACAGAGATACTTTATTGAGAAGGTAAACAAAAAACGAAAGCCAGGTAAGCAGGCATAGATTGAAGGTAACATGAGGTAAGTGAAACCCCAATGTTAAAAAAATCAAACTCAGCACAGCAATAAACATATAAAGCACGAATCCATTAGACCCGATAATAATTTTTGCAGGATTTAAAAGAATCTGGATAAGAAAAAAATACCCGGTTGCAACACAGCTTAACACTATAAAACCTACAATGCTGTAAATATTTAAAGTGAAAAAATTTATTACATCAAATGAAATTTGTGAATCTGAAACAAGGCTTCTTACAATATTTCCACATAAAATTGTAAAAACAATCATTAACAAAGAGATAAAGCCTACAACTGTATATTTTTTAGCCTTAGTATTGAAATTGAAATCAATATATTTAAAC
Organism: uncultured Ginsengibacter sp.; assembly: GCA_966191655.1. Lineage (GTDB taxonomy): Bacteria > Bacteroidota > Bacteroidia > Chitinophagales > Chitinophagaceae > Ginsengibacter. Next base: position 346 of record CBIGQT010000250.1, on the reverse strand, counting down.
CGGTAATGGGAGCGTATAAAAAGAACAATCCAAATAAATAATAAAGAATTTATAAGCAAATCTCCTAATGAATTAAATATAAAATCAGAACCATATATATCCGAATTAAATAATTCCAGTTGTTTAAAATTTAAAGGAATAGGTAAAAAATAACTTAGTGTTCTTAAAAAAAGAACAGGAATGATTAACACCAAAAGCGATGGCCAAAATCCCTTTTTTTCAAAGTAAAACCTGGCAAGCTTGTGAATGAAAAAAAGTACTAACACACCTGCCAGGATTCTGAGCCATATTGAAATTATATTATCCTTGCTAACCACATTAAATTTTATATGTTTTAGATAAAAAA
>CBIGQT010000249.1:0-5188 GCA_966191655.1 uncultured Ginsengibacter sp. | reverse complement strand
TCTGCCGGAACAAAACTTCCCATGTGGGCCATTAAAGTTATTAAGGCAGTCTGCCGCAGAACAGCGCTTTTACCACTCATGTTTGGCCCGGTTAAAATTATAATTTGTTGTGACTGTGGATCCAAAAAAATATCATTCGCAATATAGCTTTCGCCTTGTGGTAAATTTCTTTCAATTACAGGATGGCGGCTGCTTTTCAAATCAAGTTCATAACCAGTATGAAGAACTGGTTTTTTATATTTAAACTGGATAGCATTGTTCGCAAAGCAGGTAATACAATCAAGAACAGCAAGCACGTGGCCATTCAATTGCATAGGCGCAATATAATCCTGCAATTCATTTAATAATTGTTCAAAAATCTGTAATTCGAGCTGAAGAATTTTATCTTCAGCGCCCATAATTTTTTCTTCATATTCTTTAAGCTCGGGTGTAATATATCTTTCTGCGTTAGTAAGCGTTTGTTTACGCATCCAGGTTTCAGGAACTTTATCTTTATGCGTGTTGGTTACTTCAAGATAATATCCAAAAACATTATTAAAGCCAATCTTTAAGGATGATATTCCTGTTTTTTCACTTTCCTGCTGCTGCAATTTCAGCAGGTGCCCTTTACCGTTAGTAACAATATCTTTAAGCTCGTCAAGAGAGGAATCCACTCCATTGGCAATTATATTTCCTTTAGAAGCCGCCACCGGTGGGTTTTCTATAATTTCTTTAAAAATCTTATCGGCAATATATTTACATGGGTTTAATGAATCGCCTAATCTTTTTAAATATTCATTTGCAGAACCATCGCAAATTTCTTTAACCTGGCTTACCAGTTTTAATCCTTTACCTATTTGTAAAACTTCACGTGGATTTATCTTCTTTAAAGGAATTTTACTAACAAGCCTTTCGATATCGCCAGCCTATTTTTTTCTTCAGGAGATATAATAAAATATTCAACTAATTGCTGGCGCTCTTCTATCTTGCTAATTTCTGTAAGAGGCATTATCATCCAGCGTTTCAGCAGCCTTGCACCCATTGGAGATGTGGTATTATCCATCACTTTTAATAACGAATTATTGCCCTCAACCCCGCCCAGTAATTCTAAATTGCGTATGGTAAACCTATCCATCCAAAGATGATCTGCTTTATCAATTCTTTGCAAAGAAGTAATGTGTTGCAGATTGGGATGCTCGGTATCTTTTAAATAATGTAATATCGCTCCCGCAGCAATAATTCCACATGATAAGTCTTCAACGCCAAATCCTTTCAGACTTTGTGTCCCAAAATGTTTTAATAAACTTTCTTTTGCATACTGCTCTGTAAAAATCCATTCATCAAGCGAGTAAGTATAAAATTTACTTCCAAAAAAACTTTTAAATTCTTTCTGGTGACTTCGTTGAAAAATAACTTCAGCGGGATTGAGGCTTTGCAATAGTTTATCAGCATATTCTTTATCTCCTTCGGCAATAAAAAATTCACCCGTGGAAATATCAAGAAAAGAAATACCCGTTTTATCATCAGTAAGATAAATGCCGCATAAAAAATTATTGTTATTGTGCTCAAGTAATTTATCGTTGGTGGCTACGCCTGGCGTTATTAATTCTGTAACACCACGTTTCACGATTCCTTTTACCAGTTTTGGATCTTCCAGCTGATCGCAAATGGCAACTCTATAACCTGCTTTTACAAGCTTATGCAAATAAGTATCCAAAGCATGATGAGGAAAGCCGGCAAGTTCTGATGCAGTGGGCGATGCATTATTTCTTTTCGTTAACGTAATACCTAATACACGTGAAGCCGTAATCGCATCCTGTCCGAAGGTTTCGTAAAAATCGCCTACACGAAACAATAATATTGCATCAGGATATTTCGCCTTAATAGCATTATGCTGTTTCATTAAAGGAGTATCTTCTTTTGACATGTGGCCTCACCCCAACCCCTCTCCGCAGCGGAGAGGGACATTATCGGGATATAATTTTTTATAAAGTGAAATACAGAATCAATTTACCAATAAACTTAATAATTAATAGCCTTTAATATTTAGTTGTGTTTAGTAAATATTGTCCTTCTCCTTCGGAGAAGGGTTGGGATGAGGCTATTAAAGTATTTTTTTTTTTTTTTAGCCTTTTGATGAGAAAACTGAGTATGGATGAATTGAACCGGAAATCTGTGGATGAATTCAGGCGTGCACAAAAGATTCCGGTTATTGCATTATTGGAAAATATAAGAAGTGCATACAACGTTGGCAGTGTCTTTCGTACAGCCGACGCTTTTTTAATAGAGGCAATTTATATAACCGGGTATACTGCAAAACCGCCGCATAAAGAAATCACAAAAACAGCATTGGGAGCACAGGATTCAGTAAAATGGAAATATTTTGAAAATACAAAAAGCGCTATTGAAGAGTTGCGGCGAAATGATTATAAAATATTTTCCGTGGAGCAGGTTGCCGATAGTATTTCATTAGAAAATTTTTCTGAATTAAATGTGGAAAAAGTTGCATTTATTTTCGGCAACGAAGTAGCCGGGGTAGAACAGCAAACAATTTCTTTATGTGATGGCTGTATTGAAATTCCGCAATTTGGAATGAAGCATTCTTTAAATATTTCGGTTGCTGCCGGAATTGTTTTGTGGGAAGCCGTAAAGGCGAAGTCATTTTAAAATTATAATTTACATAAATGATAAAATCAGTAAAAAATTATTTATCTCTTGTAACCTTTGCACACACTGTATTTGCAATGCCTTTTGCATTCATAGGCTTTTTCCTGGGACTTAAGGCTATCAATTTTGAAACACATAAGCCGTGGTGGGAATTATTGATTCTTGTATTGCTGTGTATGGTTTTTGCAAGAAGTGCAGCGATGGCTTTTAACCGGTGGCTCGATGCAGAATTCGATCTAAAAAATCCAAGAACAGCTGTAAGAGAAATTCCTGCCGGTATTATCAGTAAAAAAAATGCAATGGCATTTATTGTTATAAGTTGTTTGGCATTTTTAATGACAACTTATTTTATAAATGCCCTTTGCCTCGTGCTGGCCCCCGTTGCTTTATTTGTAATTCTGTTTTATAGTTATACAAAAAGATTTACTTCTTTATGCCATTTGGTATTGGGGCTTGGTTTAAGCCTTGCGCCAATCGGTGCATACATTGCCGTTACGGGAAAATTTGCCATAGTACCTTTATTATTTTCTATTGCAGTTGTATGCTGGGTAAGCGGCTTCGATATTATTTATGCTTTGCAGGATGAAGCATTTGACAAGGCAAATAATTTACATTCAATTCCATCATGGCTTGGAATGAAAAGGGCGCTTAGGGTAAGCGAATATTTACACGTTATATCATTTGCATCAATTGTTACTGCAGGAATTCTGGGGCATTTTAGCTGGTTATATTGGTGCGGCGCTGCAATATTTGGTTACTTTTTATTCTATCAGCATACATTAGTTAAGTCAAACGATTTGAGCAAGGTTAACAGGGCATTTTTTACTTCCAATGGAATTGCATCCGTTGTTTTTTCCTTGTTTGTTTTGAGCGATATTTTTTATACAATATATTTTTAATGGCACGAATTCTGTGTATCGACTATGGATTGAAGCGTACAGGCATTGCCGTTAGTGATCCTTTGCAGATTATTGCAACAGGATTAACAACAGTTGATTCAAAAGAATTAATTTCTTTTTTAAAAAATTATTTTAAACAGGAGGTAGTAGAATTAATGGTTATTGGTGAACCAAAAAATCTGGATGATTCCGATACGCATGCAACCCCACTAGTAAAAGCGATCATTTTAAAACTTGAAAAGGAATTTCCGTCCATTCCCATAACCAAAGTAGATGAAAGGTTTACCTCTAAACTGGCGAAGCAGGCAATGATTGAAATGGGGATGAAAAAAAAAGATCGCCGCAATAAAAGAACAGTCGATGAAATAGCGGCCACTATTATGTTGCAGGAGTATATGCAAAACATTTTATAATTAAATTTTAATTAGCAGTAGCGTTATCACTAAACGTGTTATATTACTGCTTAAAAGTTTTAAATTTGCAAAAATTTTTAAATAAAAAGTATTCATGGTTCTACCTATAGTAGCATACGGCAATCCTGTTTTAAGAAAAGTAGGTAAAGAGATTACTCCTGACTATCCTGAGTTAAGCAGGTTAATAGACGATATGTGGGAAACCATGTATAACAGCAAGGGCGTAGGACTGGCTGCACCGCAGATCAATAAAGATATTCGCCTGTTCGTGATGGATAGTATTCAAATAATTGAAAACCTTGAAGAAGATGAAAAATGGGATTACCCAAATGACAGTGGCTTTAAAGGTGTTTTTATCAATGCAAAAATAAATAGTGTCAATGGTGAGGAATGGTCTTATAATGAGGGATGCCTTAGCATACCAAAGATCAGGGAAGACATATTAAGAAAGGAAGAAATTAATATTACTTTTTTGAATGAAAATTTCAACGAGCACACGAAAACTTTTAATGGTGTTACCGCTCGTGTTATTCTTCATGAACATGACCATATTGATGGCAAACTTTTTATTGACTATTTAAAACCTCTTAAAAAAAATCTGCTGAAACGCAAGCTGGATAATATTTCCAAAGGGAAGATATCAGTAGATTATAGAATGTCTTTTGCTAAACAGTGATTTATCATTTGGTTAACTTTGTCAAAGGCAAAATATGGCGGATTAATTACTTCCTCTTTTTTACAAGAGAAAATAATCAAACACGTCAATATAATTAAAGTTCGGTTCATGTCCTAGGTAAAATAAGTTGAGAATATATTCGTCGCCCCGCCATATTGCCAAGCACCTGTTAGCGGTTCGTTGTTTTCGTATTTCTATTCGATTCACCTTGAAGGCTTTTGTCATTGATGTATAAATTTTTGATATGTCGTCCTACGACTTCCATTTTCTAATATTTGATTATTACATTTTTAAGATTGATTATTTTTTCGTCTGGAACGGACCATAGCCAATCCTCCGAGAAACATACCTGTCAGCCCAAGTACAAGTGCCTGAGCACTACCAAGTACACCATTGCCGCTGCCGGGACCTCCATTTGAAGTCGCTAAATTCAATACGCTGCCAATCACAGCCATCAACCCGGTGAGGATTGCTACAACAGGCCAGCTTTTACCGTGAAGGATGCTGGTATGAGCGGCGGATTTACGAAAAGACCGCCAGCCTAAAATGACACT
>CBIGQT010000248.1:0-5192 GCA_966191655.1 uncultured Ginsengibacter sp. | reverse complement strand
TTTGTAACAGCTCTGCTTCAATATCGTGCGGAAATATTTTTTTTGTAATAAAGCGGGCCAATATTTTTCCAAATTCATTTTTCCATTGAGCACCATGAGGCGGTATGCGGTTGCCGTATTTCTCAAAAGCAAGCAGGTGGCCGAGTTCATGCAACAACGTTATAAGGAAAGAATATTTATTCAGGTTCCCGTTTACACTGATGCGATGATTTTTGTTTGAATGGCTATTGCGATAATCGCCCAAAACACTTTTGCGTTCACGCGTGACCGTTAAATGCACCCGGTGCTCTACGAGATAAGCAGCCACATCTTCAAAAGAGCCTTCGGGTAAATAAGTGGTTAACTGCTGTAAGGGAGATTCTTTCTTAGGCATTTGTTTTTCGGCGGGAAATTTTCATTAACTGTTTAACTTCTATGAAAGCATATAAAATGTATAAAGCCATTGCGGTAAAAAGTGAAGGTTTATTTACTTTTCCTTTAGCTAAAAAAAGATATAAAGCAAGCGCTATAATTATTATAAATATTTTAATTAATAAAGAAACATATACGCTTCTGATAAACGCATTAATATTAACTGATTTCAAACCGCGCATTTGAATAAGAAAACCGGCAAGGCTCAGGCAAAATAAAAGCAGGTTGGCTACTAATAAAAATTTAATTCCAAATCCATGATCGTGTAAAAAGTTTTTAAAGAGAAATGCAACAGCATTTACTAAAAAAAATAATACAATCACAGGAACCAATTTGTTATAAATCTCTTTCATTTCTTTTTTCTGGATGTTTCTTTCAAAATATTTAATAAAAGTCCGGCGATAATTAATAATGGCAACAGCCATACTAATAAAGGGAATGAAAGGTGTAACCATTTATCCACTTTCAACCCAACAAACACTCCCAGGCCAATGCTTATTAAAAACTGCATAGCCAGGCCTGCGTAGCGCAGTAGTTGCTTATTTCCGTCGTCGTTATCTGTCAAAACCCTTTATTTTTTTAAAAATCAATCACTGCTTTTTTCAATATTTTTTAATTTAAGCATCGTTGTATCTGGCGGAACAATATTTCCTTTTAATATTTTGTCGATATCGTTGATGTACTCCTGCTTCTTTATAAGATTCTGCTCTATTGAATCTGCTTTCATTTTCAGCACCTCATATTCCCTGGCCTTTTGGGTTTCGCCGTAGCCCGGAATGTATAATTTTAACGGTGTAAAAGCAATAAGCGCAATGGTAAAACCTACCAATATTACAAACAAAGAGCTAAGAGCTATGTACACGCTTAACCTTGTTAATTTAAAAGCTACTACTTCATCAAAACTATCCTCATTAATAACCACAAGCCGGTAGCGGCTTCGAAACCTTTTTAAAGATGTATTGCCGCCTGGCAGGGACATATTGTTTTTTTAGGTTGTTAAAAATAATTACAGCGATGGTTTAATTAAGAATAATAGCTCAAAATAACCGTATTTTTAAAATATTTTTGCAAAATAGAAGTTTCATATAGAAGTAATCTACATTTCATATTTGCACGTCTATAAAAATTTTTAATATTCATGAACCCCCGGATCCTAAAGTCTTTATTTTTTTTATTGTTTTCCCTGTTTCTCCTGCCGGAAGTTTATGCCCAATTAGGTAAAATAACCATAGACCTTGAAAAAGATAAACCTGAAAAGTTTAAAACTAAAACGCTCAAGTCAGAAAAAACCGGTCAAAAAAAATTTACAGTTCCGAAGAAATTCATTCAGAATACCGTATCTCATTACAACTATTTCTATAATGCCAATAACAAGTTAAATGAAGTTATTGAACGTGCACGCATTGCCAATAAAGATGATTACACAAAATTATTACCTTTTTACGGTTATTCATTAGACAATACTTCGCAACAAAAAACAGATCTCGATTCGGTAATATATAAAGCTACCGCCGGAATTTTAATACATGATCTCCGAACAAATTGGGTTGATAATTTTTACCTGCTAATTGGAAAAGCTTATTATCTGCGTAAAGATTTTGATTCTGCCTACATGACCTTTCAATTCATTAATTATAATTTGTTTCCGCGTAAGAAAAAAGATGATGACCAGTTAATTGTGGGAACGAATGATAATGCTGAAAACAGGGCCATTAGCGTTTCAAGCAAAGAAGACAGGAACATTGTTGACAAAGCTTTGACACGGCCGCCCAGCCGTAATGATGCTTTAGTTTGGCAAATAAGAACTTTAATAGATCTGGATCAAAGGTTTGATGCAGCTTCTCTTATTTCTACATTGCAAAATGATCCGGCATTTCCTGAACGCCTGAAGGCATCACTTGAAGAAACAACTGCCTACTGGTTTTTTGAACAACAAATGTATGACAGTACTTTACCGCACCTTGTAAATTCTTTACCTGGTGCAGCGGATTTGCAAGACAGGGCAAGACGTGAATTTTTAATAGCGCAACTTTTTGAACTTACCAATAAACAAGACAGAGCTTCTGATTATTATGATGAGGCCATGCATCACACTACTGATCCGCTAATGGATATTTATGCAAATCTTAATAAAGCTAAAATGCTTAAAAGCCATGATCCTGCCGAGATTGACAAAAGTATTGCAAAGCTTTTAAGCATGTCGAAAAAAGACAGGTTTGAACCCTACCGTGATATTATATTTTTCTCAGCGGCACAACTGGCTTTACTAAAACCTGATACTGCTTCCACCGTTTCTTTATTTAAGAAAAGCACTTTTTATAACCAGGAAAATACGCCGCTAAAAAATAAAGCCTTTCTCAACCTGGCAGAAATAAGTTATAAACAAAAAAATTATAAAGACGCTTATGCATTTTATGATAGCCTTGAATTATCAGATACCACTCTCGGGGATATTACACAGATACAGCATAGAAAAAAAGCATTAGAAGTAATCGTAAGAAATATTAATGTTATAGAAAGAGAAGATAGCCTCCAGGCAATTGCAGCTATGTCTCCGGCCGACAGGGATGCATTTTTGAAAAAACTTTCAAAAAAATTATTGAAGGAAAAAGGTATTAAAGAAGAGGATTCTTTGTACAGCAATCCTGCTGCTGATTATTTTGATTCCAAACATGCCTCTGCTGATATTTTTGGAAATGTTACCAGCACTAACGGAGATTGGTATTTTTATAATACTGCATTAAAGTCGCACGGCTATAGTGAGTTTAAGAGAATCTGGGGTAAACGACAGAACGTTGATAACTGGAGAAGAGCTTCTGCGTCTGGTATTACTGCTATTAATACACAGGGCAATTCAAACGCTTTCCAGAATCCTGATGATAGTACAGCAACTAACGGGGAACCCGATCAAAATGGAGACCCTCTTATTGCCGCCACGATGAGCCTTCCTCCTATTCCCGTTCAAACAGATTTATCGGTTACCGGGCTTTCAGAAAATGTTCCCCTGACAAAAGAAAAATTAGATTTATCCAATACTAAAATTTCAAAATCTTTATTTGAGTTAGGAAAAGATTATCAAAATTTATTGGAAGATTACAGCGCTGCCATTGACGCTTATGAAAATTCATTAAAACGTTTTCCTGATAGTTTGTATGCAGGAGAATTGTATTTAAACCTTTCTTATTGCTATAGAAAATTAGGCGACCTGGCAAAAGCAGATTATTATAAAAATTTGCTCATTCGTAAATTCGATAAAAGCAAATTCACACAACTGGCATTGCATCCTGAAGCAATGGAGCCATCCAAAAAAGACCCGGCCGCCACAAAAAGATATGAAGACATTTATAATCTTTTTATAGAAGGTGATTTTGAAAAAGCCGTAGCTGAAAAGCTAAAAGCGGATAGCGTATATGGCAAAAATTACTGGAGCCCGCAGTTGCTCTATATTCAATCGGTTTATTATATTAAAAAGAGAGAAGACAGTACCGCAATAAATATTCTTCAAAAGATTATATCTCAATATCCAACTTCGCCTTTAAAAGAAAAAGCAGTAACAATGATTGATGTGTTGAAAAGAAGAAGTTCAATTGAAAACTATTTAACCAATCTTAAAGTTGAAAGAGTAAAAGAAGATTCGCAACTAATTGTTTACAATGATCCTTCAATTATAAAAAGGCAACAACAGGATACTTCCCGATTAATTGTAAGCCCGTTAAATACCATTATAACTCCCGGAAAGGTTTATCTTGATTCTTCTAAAAGAGCGCCGGCAATTGTAAAAAATGCAACGTTTATGATTGACCCGCTTTCTGAACAATATGTCATGATGGTTCTCACCAAAGTTGATCCTGTTTACAGCAGCGAAGCTAAAAATGCGCTAATCAGATATAATAAAGAAAATTTTTATAATCAAAAAATAGAAGTTACAAAAGATACATTAGATAAAGACAGAACCTTACTAATCTTTACAGAGTTCTTAACCGCAGATCTTGCCATAAAATATATGGATAAATTAAAAAAAGATGCCCCATCAGAAATATCATGGCTTCCGGTTGCAAAATATTCTTTCTATATAATATCTGGTCCAAATCTTGCCCTGTTGAAAGAGAATAAAAACCTGCAGAGTTATATTGATCTGCTCAATAAAAAATATCCGGGGAAGTTTTAAATAAAAATTAAGTATCCTTATTAAGGAATAAAGAAAGCATGATGAAAAATCAAAATCAGGGAAACAAAAAAAATACTAAAGCCAAAAGCGCAAAAACAAAACCTGCAATAAAAATTTTATGGACACTTGTTTTGGGAGGAATAGCGCTGGGTATTATAGTATTCGCAGCAGCCTGGTTTGGAGTTTTTGGAACACTCCCTTCCCTGCATGAACTTGAAAATCCACAGGCGAATCTTGCCTCAGAAATTTATGCAGATGACGGTACTACTTTAATGGGTAAAATTTATGCTGAAAACCGCAGCTCGGCTGATTTCCAGGATATTTCAAAACATGTAATAGATGCGTTGATCTCAACAGAAGATATTCGTTTTTACGATCATTCCGGCATTGACGCCATTGCTATAGGACGTGCTGTAAAAGGCTTTGGTAGCGAAGGTGGAGGAAGTACCATCACACAGCAGCTTGCTAAAAATATGTTAGGCCAGGGCAGCGGTTGGGTGGGTAAAAGAATAATGGATAAATTAAAAGAATGGATTGTTGCACTCAAGCTTGAAAAGAATTTCACCAAACAAGAGATACTTGCATTATACCTAAACAGGGTTTCCTGGTTAAA
>CBIGQT010000247.1:0-5218 GCA_966191655.1 uncultured Ginsengibacter sp. | reverse complement strand
GTGGAAGCTGGTAACAAAGATTGGCAGCTTTATCAAAAACCAGGGATGCACCATCGAATACGATTTCTGTTTGGCTACCGACAGCGTTACAATAAATAAGCGGGAGTTTATACTTTAAAACATTCGACTTAATAATTGCTTTTCTATCTTCAATATGTGTATAATCAAAGGGCGATGCCGAAATATTTATCATCACATCAGGCTGCTGTTGCATCAAAATGTCCATTGGGCAAATGCGATACAACGGATTATCGCCAAGGTTCCAGATGTCTTCACAAATAGTAAGGGCTATTTTTTTTCCTTTAAATTCTATTACATTCCAGGTATAAGCAGGTTCAAAATACCGATACTCATCAAACACGTCGTAATTGGGCAGGCATGTTTTATGCACAACATTTTTAATTTTTTTTTCGTATAAAAAAAAAGCTGCATTAAAAAGGTCTTTTCCTTCTCTCACCGGATTACGATCTGGTGCGCCAACTATTACAGCAATGTTATCGGCATATTCCTTAATAACATTAATACTTTCATAACATTTATTTATAAAGTCGGTGAAGTCAAGGAAATCCCTTGCGGGATAGCCGCAGATGCACATTTCACTGAATACAACTATATCTGCATGCTTAGCTTTCGCGGATTTTATTGCTTCAATAATTTTGCTCGTGTTACTTTCAAAATTGCCGATATGATAATTTTGCTGGGCAAGAATAATTTTCATTTTGCAAAATTAGGAGATTAAAAGTTCAAAGGTTTTTTCAATTAATAAAGCTGGTTTCTTTTTTTTGCTTTTATTTGGGGTATGAAGAAAATATTAATTCCGTTATCGTGTATTGTTTTTTGTTTTTCCTGCCGAAATAACAAAAATACCCCTGATGTGTCAGGGATAAAAATAAACCTGGAAACAAAGAGATATGAACAGGACTTCTTTTCGATAGATACAATAAATATTGCCGCATCCATGACTTCTTTGCTGCAAAAATATCCGAAGTTTACTCCCGATTTTGTAGAGAATATTCTGGGACTTGATATGGATAGCCTGTTAATTCCCGGAAATGCGCAGGACAATGCAATTCGTTTATTTATTCATGATTATAGATTTGTAAAAGATTCATCGGATTTACTTTATAAAGATTTCGGTAATGAAACAAGTGACATCAAAAAAGCCTTACAATTTGTAAAATATTATTTCCCGCAGTATCCGGTGCCAAAATCGGTAATAACTTTTATAGGGCCAATCAATGCCAATTTTGAAACTTCATTCGGCACCCAAGGCGATATCATTACTTCCGAAGGATTCGGAATAGGGTTGCAGCTTCATATGGGCAAAAATTTTTCATTGTATAAAAGCATGGAAGGACAGGAGCAATATCCCGATTACCTCGCTAATAATTTTGATGCAGCACATATAACGGTTAACTGTATGCGCAATATGATCGATGACTTATATCCTGACAAAACAAACGGAAAACCATTAATTGAACAAATGGTTGAAAAAGGGAAAAGGATTTACTTACTCACAAAATTTTTGCCGAATACGCCTGAGTATATATGTTTTGGTTATACTGAAAAACAATTGAAGGATTCTTATGTTAATGAAGCTGTAATATGGGATTTCTTTTTAAACAATGATTTGTTGAATAATTCAGAACAAAGTATTATTAAAAACTATATTGGAGAAAGCCCGAAAACACAGGAACTCGGCGAAGATTCTCCCGGCAATATTGGCACATTTAGCGGATTGCAAATTGTAAAAAAATATTTGGAAAAATTTCCGGAAACAACTTTACCTCAGCTTATGAAAACCGATGCAAACGAAATTTATACAAAAACAAAATATAAGCCGAGGAGTTAATTCAATTTTAAAGGAACAATCATTTCAAAAGCGGGAATATTTACAAGAAATGTTTTTTTATTATTACTGTTTTCCATAAAATAAATGCCATGCATCTTACCTATTTCACTTCTTAAATTGCAGCCACTAACGTACTGGTATTTTTCTGAGGGATTTATATGAGGTTGCACACCGATAACGCCTTCTCCTTCTACTTCACGATGCTCGGCATTACTGTCAAAAATATACCAATGTCTTCTTAATAACTGAACAGGAAATGTGTTATTATTCTCAATAGTAATTCTATAAGCAAACATAAATTCGTTTGTTACAGGGTTGCTATATTCAGGCTGATAAAATGTTTCAACACTTATCGTAACGCCTTCTGATATTTTTGAAATCATATCTGGTGGTTGGTTATAAAGTTATCAAAACTCGATACAATATTCTAATGATATTTTTTATGTTTGTTTAAATACATACGTAATAAAAGCGTACCTATATTTTTTTAATTTTTTTATACCCGTTTTTTATAAGCCATTGAAAAATCTTTTCCCTGTTATCGCCTTGTACAATTATTTCAGCATCTTTTGTTGAACCGCCTGTAGCGCAAAAGGATTTTAATTGTTTCCCCAGGTTTTCAAGGTCTGCCCGGGTACCGGAAAACCCTTCAATTAGCGTTACCAATTTTCCTCCTCTGTGTTTAGCGTCCAGCCTTACTTTGAGTTCTTGCTCATTAACAGGTAATGTTAGTTTTTCAATTATTTCCTCTTCTTTGAAATTAGAATCAGTTGAATAAACTATGCCATTCGTATTATATAACTTTTTCTTCTGCATATTATTGTATTATTTCTGCTTTTAAACTTAAATCTAAACTTTTAGACTGGTGTATAATTGCGCCACTTGAAATAAAATCAACTCCTGTGGCTGCAAACAATTCGATATTTTCATAATTAATTCCCCCGCTGGCTTCAGTTTCATAAGTTCCGTTAATTATCTTAAGGGCTTCTCTAATTTCATCGGGTGAAAAATTGTCCAGCATAATTCTATTCACTTTTCCGATACGCATAACCTTTTTTACATCATCAATATTTCGTGTTTCAACTTCTATTTTTAATCCTGTTTTTTTTTCCTGAACATATTGCCATGCTTTTATTATCGCCTTTTCAATTCCTCCGCAATAATCAATATGATTATCTTTTAGCATAATCATATCATAAAGGCCAAACCTGTGGTTATAACCTCCGCCAATTCTTACGGCTTCTTTTTCTAAAAGCCTGAAATTGGGAGTTGTTTTACGTGTGTCAAGTAATTTGGTATGATAGTTTTTTAATTTATCAGTATATTTTTTGGTAAGAGTTGCAATACCGCTCATGCGTTGCATACAATTAAGTACAAGCCGCTCGCATGTAAGTATGGTATAAACTTTGGTTTCCACTTCAAATGCAATTTCACCACTTTGCATTTTATCTCCATCATGCATATATTTTTTTATGATTGATGTTGGATTTGAATACAAAAATATTTTTTCAGCTACGTCAACGCCTGCCAGTATTCCATTATCTTTTATTTTTAGAATTGCTTTGCCGCGTGCATTGGGTTCAATGCAGGCGAGCGTACTATGATCGCCATCTCCAATATCTTCGGCTAATGCATTATGTATAAGTTGATGAAGTTTAGTTTCAAAAGTTGCAGTGTAATTCATAAAAACAAATGTATAACATGATATTGAAACAGAAACTTTGTGTAAATGCAAAAACCCGGCATTGCCGGGCTTTAATAATCATAAATTTTTATAGTTTATTTTTCGAAACGAAGTTCCTGCACAACTTCTGTAGATCCTTTTTGTTTCATAAAAATTGTTGTGCGAAAAGTTCCATTTGCAGTCTTCAAATTACCAATACAATATTGAGAACCCGAATTATCACTTTGATGAAGAATCTCAAAATCCTTTACAGTATTGGAAGCAAAGAAATTCTGCAATACCAGTGTCGCCTGGCTTTTGCTGTAAGAATTGCTTTTTTCAGGAAGAGTAATTTCAACAGTGTTGTCAAAATATTTTGCCACCTGCGAAGCATCACCCGCCTTTATTGCTTTAACCACATCATCAGACGATTGAGAAATAAAAGAAGAAGTTATTACCAAAAGAGTAGCCCAGAGTAAAAAATTTTTCATAATAAAAAATTATTGATTAATCTATAATTTACTAAAAACGTGCCAAGGCAAAAAATATTTCTTATATAAAAAAAATACTAATATTTCGTACTAAAAATAAACAATTTAAGGTTTGTTACAATTGAATAATTAGCTTTGGAATATGGAAGCAAAAAAAGTTATATTGGTCATTATGGATGGATGGGGACTTGGCAAAAAGAAAGAAAGTGATGCAATACAGAATGCAAATGTTCCCTTTGTGAGCTCACTTTATAAAAAATATCCAAATTCAACATTAGTGACCTGCGGACAAGCTGTGGGATTACCTGCGGGCCAGATGGGCAACAGCGAGGTGGGACATTTAAACCTGGGCGCAGGGAGAATAGTATACCAGGAATTAGAAAGGATAAACGTAGCAGTTGAAAATGGAGAGTTTCAAAAGAATAAAATATTGCTTAACAGTCTTGGCTATGCAAAAGAAAATAATAAATCTCTGCATCTTATTGGCCTGGTAAGCGATGGCGGTGTACATTCTCACATAAATCACTTAAAAGCTATTACAACTCTTTGTAAAGAAAAAAACATTGACAATGTTTATGTACATGCGTTTACGGATGGCCGTGATACTGATCCAAAAAGCGGTTTACATTTTTTGGAAGATTTGCAGAAACATCTTGACCAAACTACTGGCAAAATTGCGTCTGTTACCGGCCGTTATTATGCCATGGATCGTGATAAAAGATGGGAAAGAGTCAAGGTGGCCTATGATGCATTAGTACATCGCACGGGGAATGTAACGGACAATATTTTTTCTGCAATTACTACATCTTATGAAAAAAATATTACCGATGAATTTTTACTACCTGTCATTAATTCGGATACTCCGGGTTCAGGAATCAAAGATGGGGACGCAGTTATCTGTTTTAATTTCAGAACAGACAGATGCAGGGAAATTACCGAAGTGCTTACCCAAACTGCTTATCCGGATTATAATATGAAGCCTCTGCAGCTTGATTATACAACTATGACGATGTATAATCATACTTATAAAAATATTCATGTGATTTTTGAGAAGGATGATCTGTCAAATACTTTAGGAGAAATATTAGCCAATAACAATAAAAAGCAAATCCGGATTGCGGAGACCGAAAAATATCCTCATGTAACTTTCTTTTTCAGTGGTGGTCGCGAGGTACCATTCGAAGGCGAAAGCAGGATTATGATTCCATCACC
>CBIGQT010000246.1:0-5219 GCA_966191655.1 uncultured Ginsengibacter sp. | reverse complement strand
AATGTGCCAATTTAATCATCAATACAGATACAAAAAGTCTTATGGTAAAAGAAAGCAGCCCTATTGTATGAATATTAAGCGGTATCCTTAGCATAAGCTCAATAGTTGCATTTAGCAAGCCGATAACCAACGCAACCCAAATGGCAGTTCCATAATTTTTTAGAACAACAGATGGAAGCAGGGAAGATAGAATGAAAAGCACTGCCGCATTTAACAACAGGTCAATTACAAAATGCATACACAGTTAATTTGTAATTGAAAATAACACAAAAAAGTTATTTATTAACTAAAGGCGATACGATATAGCCATCTTTTTTTAAAAGATTGATAAGTCCGTTGTCGCCGCTAAGATGCCCCGCTCCCACTGCTACAAAGACGCTTTCATTTTTCATAATTTCACTTAATTCTTTTACCCATTTTTTATTTCTGTCTTTAAGTAAAATGTCTTCAAATTTATCTGAACCAAATTCACTCGCCCCAACCATATTTTGCATTGAATCGAGTTCCTGGTTTTTATACAACTCAATCATTTCATCAAATTCGTTTTTATAAGTTGAAAAACTATCGATGTTTTTCAATAATTCTTTTGCCTGCCATTCGTAAGGAATACTGTCGAATACAGACGCCTGGAACTGCATGGTTTCTAATCCCTTAATTTCTTTTTTATTTTCTTTAGCTATTTTTAATAACTCTTCTTCTACACCTGATGGTGATGAGCAATCCATCATTTTGGGATATAATAAAGCCACTAAAAAATAAGGCTTTGCTCTTTGAAACATCATCATAGGAGTGTTAAGAGAATCTGTAAAATAATTTTCAAGCTTTTTATATTCTTCGGGAGTATATAAGTCCGATAATTTTTTGCCATCCTGCATGTTCATGTACAACATACCACTCAGTAAGGTTGAAGGATCATCCATATCAAGCTCCATATATATTTCGTTGCTTTCTTTTACGGCTTCCTTTAGCGGGTCACTGAAATGAATATCATCTTTACATAGTAAATGAAAAGTGCCGAAAAGAAAAGATGGATGTTTTAAGCCATTACCACTCACCTGCCATAAAAGTGTATTATTATTTTTCTGTACAGTAAAAGAATGTTCCTGCTGGGCATGGCAGCCAGCCATACCAAAACATATTAACAGAACGACAATAACATATTTCATAAAGGCGTTGTTTACTGTAAAAATAAAGCAATTGGTTTTTGTATTTTATTTACACTACTTTGCGCCTACAAACCAAACTAACTATTTATGATGAAAAAGCTCGTAATAGCGTTCCTGCTATTAACAGGTACTTCTGTAATTTTTGCCCAAAAAGATTTACCCGATTACGGGAAAGTAGATAAGTCAGACCTCCTTTTAAAAGAATGCGAATTTGATAAAGATGCAGATGCATATAAGCTGCTTGACTTTGGTGATGTAAGGTATGTAAGTGGAAAATATGTTTTTAGAATTGAAACAAAAAGAAGAATCCGTATAAAAATTTTAAAAGATAAGGCGCTCGACCGGGCCAACATTAAGATTAAATTTTACAGCAAATCAAATTTTGAAAGTATAAACGATATTTCGGGAGTCACCTATAATCTTGATAACTCAGGAAA
The DNA here is from genome assembly GCA_966191655.1 of uncultured Ginsengibacter sp. Classification (GTDB taxonomy): domain Bacteria; phylum Bacteroidota; class Bacteroidia; order Chitinophagales; family Chitinophagaceae; genus Ginsengibacter. The sequence continues at coordinate 3,616 of CBIGQT010000246.1, read as the reverse complement.
TATTGTAACAACAAAACTTGACAAAGCTTCTATTTTTAAAAAGCCAGTCGATAGCAAAATTTCTGAAGTGGCTTTTACAATGCCAGATGTAAAAGTGGGAAGTGTTATTGAATATAAATTTACTGATGATAAAGAATCTTATGAAGATTTGGATGACTGGTATTTCCAGGATGACATACCTACAAGAATGAGCGTGTATAAAATTTTAGTTCCCTCTATTTTCAAGTTTGTTAGCGAGGTATTGACTTATCAGAAAGTTGAACAATTGAACGATGACATTCAGGAGCACATGTCTACTCCCAACGGAAATATGCTTTCATACAATTCCGTGGAAAGAACTTATATTTTAAAAAATGTTCCGGCGTTAACGGATGAGCCTTACATGGGCGCCCCAAAAGACTATTTACAAAGAGTAGTATTTCAGTTATCACAAATTGACTATCCCAATGGAGACGTGGAAGAAGTGAAATCCAGCTGGCCTAAGCTTACAAAAACTTTACTTGAGGATGATTATTTTGGTTTGCAATTGAAAAGAAATATCCCCCATACCCGAGCGCTTGATGATTCATTAAAATTATTAAAAGATGAATCTAAGAAGATTGCACTCATTTATAATTATGTTCAGCGAAATATGAACTGGAATGGCGTTGAAAGCCTCTATTCTTATGATGGAATAAAATCTGCCTGGGATAAAAAATCCGGAGGCAATGGTGAAATCAATTTGATTTTAATAGATCTTTTAAGAGACGCAGGGCTTAAAGCATACCCTTTACTGGTAAGCACTAAAGACAATGGTACCGTAAATACGTTATATCCTTTCTTACAACAGTTTAATAATGCGATGGCTTGTGTTGTTACTGAAAATAAAACCTACATTTTAAACGCAGCAGATAAATATAATCCTGCATATCTCATTCCTTATGATGTTGTAAATAATGAAGCATTTATTGTAGATGAGGAGAATGGAGGCTGGATAACGCTTGCAAATGATAAGGATATTTATCAAAACGTTGTATCCATTTTTTCTGAAATTTCGCCGGAAGGATTAATGAAAGGAGAAGCGACTGTTTATAGTTATGGTTATAGTAAAAACCCACGTGTAAAAAAATGGAAAGAAGACAGGAATTCTTTCAACGATTATTTTTCTAAAGCTTTCACAGGAATGAAGATAGATACGCTTGAAGTTAATAATGAAGATATAGATACCTTACCGCTTGAACAGAAGGTACAATTTAGATTTCCGGTAAATCAATCCGGCGGATATGAATATTTTCCTTTAAATCTTTTCCAGGGACTTGAAAAAAATCCTTTCATTGCTGATGAACGCCAGACAGATATTGATTTTGGCTATAAACAATCTTATCTAATTGTTGGTAAAATTTACATTCAAGATGATTTTCAATTTGATGAATTACCTAAAAATATTAAAATGATTATGCCTGATACCAGCATAGTTTTTCAACGAATAATGCGGGCAGATACCAATTCAATTGATTTGAGGATAACAGTGAATTTTACCAGGCCGGTTTATACTGCAGATTCTTATCCATTATTCAAGGAATTTTATAAAAAGCTCTTTGCAACCCTTAATGAACAGGTGGTAATTAAAAAGAAAAAAGCTACTCCATAAATGAAAAAATTCATTATAACTATACTTACAGGTATTTCAGTTACTTCAGTATTTGCACAGACAAATGTTCTGAATGCGTCTACCATTCCGGCTGCATTAAAAGAAAACGCACATAGCGTAAAGCGGGAAGAAAAAATAGATTTTGAAGTAAATGATATTGATGCCGCCAAACTTAATGTTCACCAGGTTATAACGGTATTGGATGCTGAGGGCGAAGATGCACTTTATTTTTTTGAATATTCTACTGCTTTTCGCAAACTGGAAGACGCTGAAATAAAGGTGTATGATGCAAATGGAAAATTTATAAATAAATATAAATTAAAAGAAATGCATGCGGAGGCTGCCGGTGAAGGCCTGGTAGAAGATGGGAAGGATTATTTTTTCAGGGTAGCGGCACCTTCTTATCCAATTACCGTACAATATGATTATGAAGTAAAATACAAAGGCACGCTTAATTATCCTGATTATAATATTCAGCTGCCCGGGCAATCAATTGAAAATTCAGCTTATACTGCAAGCGTACCTGCTGATCCTGATCTTAGATTTAAAGCAAGAAATATAAATATAACGCCTGCTATAAACGCAGTTGGAAAAAACAAATTTTATCACTGGGAAGTAAAGAACTTACCTGCAATTGAAAAAGAAGAAGGCGCTGCAGGTGATTATAGCATTTATCCCCAGGTTCAGTTAGCGCCTAATAAATTTTCGATGGATGGCAATACAGGCGATCTGACCAGTTGGAAGACTTTTGGAAGCTGGTATTTAAACCTGGCTAAAGGTTCCATCAATTTATCTGATGAAACGAAGAACAATTTTAAAAGAATGGTGGCAGGCGCTGCAACTGATAGAGAGAAGATGAAAATCATTTACAATTATATTCAGCGAAATTTTCGATATGTAAGCATACAGCTTGGTATCGGAGGTTATAAACCCTTTGAAGCATCTTTTGTTGATCAAAAAAAATATGGCGACTGTAAAGCCCTTAGTAATTACGCACAGGCATGCTTAGACGCAGTTGGTATTGCCAGTTTCCAGTCTCTTATAAATGCAGAATATAACAGTGCACCTGTTGATCCCTCGTTTCCTCGTAATTCGTTTGATCATGTAATTCTTTGCGTACCCGGGCAAAAAGATACAACGTGGCTGGAATGCACCAGCAATACAAACGAATTTGGAGTATTGGGAAATTTTACTGAAAACAGGAATGCTTTATTAATAACACCCAATGGTGGCGTATTGGTTTCAACTCCGAAAAGTAAATCTTCAGAAAATACATTTACCTGTACTACAAAAGTTGTGCTTAATGAGGACGCTTCCGGAGAGAGCGAAACCGATGTAAAAACTTCAGGAGAATATAAACAGGAACTGATTTATTTATTAATGAACGAAAAAAAAGATGAACAAAAAAAGTACCTCGTAACGCATCTGGGATTTATACAGCCGGATGAATTTGACTTTACAAAAGATGCAAAAATTGATTCATCAGAAACTGCGTTTAAATTTTCCATTGAAAAAATTCCGGAATTTACGGCAGGCAGTAAAATGTTTCTAAATCCGAGAATTTATAAAATATGGAATGCCAAACTTCCCGCAGATGAAGAACGTTCAAACGCCTTTTACTTCGAGTGCCCGTTTATTAAGATTGATACAACTGTATACCAGCTTCCCGAAAACTATACTGTTGAAAATCTTCCGAAAGCAAGAGATAATAAATTTGAATACGGAGCATTCAAAACAAATTATACTTATGATGAGAAATCTAATTCGGTTACATCTGTTGCTTCACTAAGTCTTTCACAAAATATGATCCCTGCCGATAAATATTTATCGACAGTAAAATTTTTCAGTAATGTAATTGATGAATACACTGAAAAAATAGTTATTAAACAAAAATAAAATTGCGTGAAGTATCCTAACGCTAAGTAACCTGAGATTTTACTTTACCATTCGCTGATCAATCTTTTTCGTCTGCCTAAACGCATTGTA
>CBIGQT010000245.1:0-5224 GCA_966191655.1 uncultured Ginsengibacter sp. | reverse complement strand
ACTCCGTTGTAAACACCTGTATTACCCGGATAGAGCTCCTGGTATTGACCAAAAGACAATGAAGTTGTTGTTATAAAAAATAGAGTAATGAGGAGGAGAAATTTCATGCTTTACAATAATTATAATCGGAAGTTACTAAAATTGTTGTTGCTTAAATTATATATCATTACAAATTAACTTCAGTTAAATTCAATTAATTTAGCCAACGACATCGTTCACATTTATCCTGGTGTAAATCTCATGACGTCAAATAAAATAAGATACTCCACTATTAATGCTTTATATTCTGTATGGTTTTTCCTGCTTACGATATTATTACACCACACCTCTTTTGGACAAATAAAAAATGTATGGGCATTGGGTGATGGAGAAAAAATTTTTCGTTATGACCTTCATCATCCTGATAAAAATGGTAATTATATCTGGGATGGAAAGACAATTCATTTAAAAGGGCTATATAATGAAGTATTGGCCTTCCAGGTAATTGCCGAAACGGGCGATAGCGCAGCAAAAGGAATTGAATTATCACTGGGTGCATTGTTAAATAAATCTTCCGGCGGCGTTATCGGTGCAAGCACGCTAAAGTATGGACCTGCGGGTACAATTGAAATTTTTACCGAACATTATTTACAGGTAAAAGATTCTACACCGCCAAACTGGTATTACGGTTCTCCTGCCGCCGCTCCAAAAAAAATGACAGGCTGGATTCCGGATGCTCTTATACCAACTGATGCAACTCCCGGGCTTGGAGGTTTTCCTGTTGATATTGACGCCAATCAAAACCAGGGATTCTGGGTAGATGTCCATTTACCCCGCGATCAAAAAAACTTTGCTTCCGGAGTGTATGAAACGAAAGTTCAGTTGTGGCAACAGGGAAAGCTCATTAAAGAAATTCCTTTGGAAGTTACTTTGCTACCGGAATATTTACCGGATGAGAACGTCGCTAATGTATGGCTCTTTACTGAAGGCATTTATAAGTATTTTCCCGGTTTATCGAACCAACAGGTAGATAAGATGCTGAAATTTGAAGGACACAGGCATCGCATAGATGTGGTTGGTGGATTTGATATCAATCAAACTTCGTTTAACCAGGATAGTATGAATAAATACAAAGCCTGGCTTGATGGTACCGCTTACACGCCATCAAATGGTTATCATGGCGCAGGTGAAGGAATTGGTGAGAAAATATTTCCGGTCGGTATGTATGCTTCACCTGTTATGGGCAATACAAAAGATGAAGTGCAGCAACAGTCCGACCTTTGGGTAACATGGTTCAAAAAAAATGCACCAAACACCACTTACTTCTGGTACATAATCGATGAACCGGATTCCACTAAATATGCGTGGATAAAAGAAAGATCAGGATGGATTAAAAGCAATCCGGGTATTGGAAAAAATATGCCTGTTTATACAACCACAGCTTATAAAAAAGAACTCGCTGGTGCAATTGATATTTGGGCAGGTTATGATGGCGTTGATCTCACAGCTTTACCTTCGATCAGGAAGAATGGAGGTGACCATTGGTTCTACAACGGAAACCGTCCCCGCTATGGCTCGGTAATACTGGAAGCAACGGCTGTAGATTTCAGAGTTAACAGCTGGATCTTATATAAATATGGAATCAATACCTGGTTTATATGGAATGGAACTCATTGGCAACACAATGGCCAGGGGCCTAAGAAACACTTGCATCAGAATATGTTTGCCAACCCTCTTACATTCATCAACGATAGTATGCAATTTGGTAATGGTGATGGAATCATTTTTTACCCGGGCCATATGCCTTTTTACCCCGAAGAAGGCAGGGGACTCAACAGGTTAATTCCTTCTATCCGTTTAAACAATATCAGGAGAGGACAGCAGGATGCGCTGATCATGCAGATGGCTGCAAAAAAAGTGGGCAAAGAAAAAGTGATCAGCCTGATCAATAAGGTAGTACCAAAAGCATTAAGTGAAGTTTCAATGGAAGATGCCGTGCAGTGGTCACAGAGAGGGAATGACTATGATAAGGTTCGGAATGAATTGCTGGACTTGTTGTAGCACTTCTAATTTTCTTTCGTCATTATAAAACCTCCCTGCACCCGGAATGAATACCATTCATGTAATTTTAACCACAAGGTTTTTTTACAGTAATTATCTTTAACCTATGTTAACATTCATTGCCTGGATCATCCTTTTTATACTTTGCTGGCCGCTGGCAATTTTGGCTTTGGTACTATATCCTGTTTTTTGGCTTCTCACGCTTCCTTTCAGAATACTTGGTATAGCGGTGGATGGAGTTTTTGGTTTACTCAAAGGCATCATTATGCTGCCCGGCAGATTGCTACAGCGGTTATAATTTTAAAAATTGAAAAGTCTTGCCCTGCTCCGCGTAGCTATAAGGCGCATTTATATCATCTTTCCGGCTGGCGAAATTCTATGAGGTACTGATTCTGTAAATAATTTCAGTCCTTTAAATTGAGCCTATTGCGTTTGCTGATCGGCGAGTATAGCGTCGTTAATCTTCCTGCTTTTTAATAGATTTATATAATTCAAAGCGAGATGATTATTATAATTTTCGTATGATTGTTGCGCCCAATGTATGGCCCCGTCTATATCTCCGTTAATTTCGCAAATGATGGCCATGTTATAGCAAGCACGTCCTGCCACCTTTCCCTTCGTATTATTTGTTTCCTGCTTCCATAGATCTGCAGCTCCGTCCCAGTTACCTGAGCGGGCTTTGCGTGTAGCGATTTTAAAATTGTTATTGCCTCTCACAAAATAATCTCTTGTTACCCTTGTCCACGTTGGAAGAATGCTAAAGGCATAATCGTGACCTGCAATATTACCCACCTGTTTTACGGCTTCTTTACGATCTATAAGGGCCTGGGCCGCCAATAAAGGATTCATTCCGCTTGCGTGAAAAGCGATGCTTCTCTCTATAGCATCCTTATCCAAAATTTGTTTACCCCTTACGTCATATATTCTCCAGCCTGCTCTTACAAGGGTAAGCATATTAGCATTTTGTACCAGGGACGGTATATTTCCCAAAGGCGAACTAATGGTTGTTTTATTTACAGAATAATCAATCTTTGATTTGGTATCAAAAAGCTCCAAAACAAACAGTGCATCCGCATTATTTAAGGCACAGTATTTTTCAACGCTGTCCCAGGGCAACGGCGCCGGAAACAGTCCGGGCACATCTGTTGTAAGATCTACGTTGGTAACTAAATCAACCTCATCAAACCGGTTATTTTTCTTCAACTCGTCTGACAAGCCTGTAATGGTAGCCCGGGCGCCTTCTTTATCAAGTTGTGGACTTTCAATGGAGGTTGCCTTATCAACTACATTGAATATTTGCGATTTCTTCGATACCGTTGTTCTGTTTATTACCGCTACATTTTTTATATACTGCGGAAACGTTACTGGAGCAGGTTGCAACACGCTGATATGAACCAGGTTTGTGGAGGCGCATGAAGAAAATGCAGCAAGTAAGGCAATACTTTTAAAAAGATTTTTCATAATTGTAATATTACTACTACTGCTATAAACGCCTCTGCGGCGCATATATTATGGCAAATTGAGAAGATGATTTGATTTTAATGATAGTACCTTCTGCTACACCGCGGTATCTGCATCTTCCCTTCTATGCTGCGTGCGCCCGCTTCTGCCATATAATAAACTATAACCTTAATACAACCAGGGCTTACTAACAGTTACTTGTATACGCAGATTGTTAGATTTTATATTCATGGTTGTTTTCGATTCGGGTACGAGCAGACCTTGCGCTAAATCTCCGCTGGTTGAAGGATATGCTTGCGAAAGATAGGTGCAGTTAAAGTGTTTTATTATTCAAACATTCTACGGACAACATAGAGTTCCATTTTCTTTGCCTGATAGTTTTTAACTCAGAAACCCGATCTGAATCACCATATTTAATTTTAAATAATGAGATTAACACATCAGCGCAATTGAAATGAAAATCGTTATTGCAACTTTCAACTATATTAAATAACCACCTATAAGTGTCTTCCATATTTTAATTTTAATGTTATTATTAATTCATACAATGCCAACCTGTTTTGCCTGTTTTTTCTGATTTTGGAAGCGTTAATTTTTTAAAGGATTTGGATTTGCTTTGCTATCGTTGTTTGCTGATACAAAAATGCAAAACGCTGCCCACGTTATTTGGCTCTTTTCGATGAGCGAACTTCATGTTTCGACGATTGGTAAATTTCTGCCGGTACTAAGACATTGTATTTGTCAACACAGATAATATTAATTCCGGAATGTCGGGTGAGGACAAGAAGAAGGGTGCTAAACCTGCTCTGGTTGAGATTAGAGAGAGTGTTGTTTTAAATAGGTTGCGACCTGTAATTTAATTTTTCAAGCTTTAAATTAACTTTAGCTATTTATAACTTAAGAAACAGCCTTACCAGGCACACCTGCGATATAACCAAAAAAAGAAATTATGAAGCTGCTTCTCACTTCCAGCGGTATCAGCAACAAGAGCATTTACAATGCGCTGGTTGAGCTTTTGGGCAAACCCATCGCCGAATCGAACGCCCTATTCATTCCGACAGCGATATATCCCTTTCCTTACGGTGCCCGTTTTGCATGGCAACCTATCAGCGGAACAACCCAATCCCCGTTATGTCATTTGGGCTGGAAATCCCTGGGATTGCTGGAGCTTACTGCGCTACCCAGTATCGAAAAAGAAGTTTGGATACAAGCAGTCCATGATGCTGACGCACTGCTGGTTTGGGGCGGCGATCCCTTGTATTTAAGCTACTGGTTGCAACAGTCCGGGCTGGCAGACCTATTGCCATCGCTGCTGCACAAAATGGTCTATGTGGGAGTGAGCGCCGGAAGCATGGCAGTAAGCTCCACCTTCGGAGAGACCTATGACAATCCTCGCGGCGGAAGCGGCACGCCGCTAAAATCGGAAAACATTATATTCTCTACACCGCAGGGAGAGATAAGCAAAACTTTCGTTACGGCTCATGGAGCCGGATTCGTGAAATTTGCATTGATTCCGCACCTGGAAAATAAGAATCACCTGGACGCTTCTATGGTTAATGCAGAAAAATGGGCCGCAATGCTGCCGGTACCGGTGTATGCTATTGATGATCAGACGGCCATTAAAGTTGTTGATGACACGGTTGAAGTCGTATCCGAAGGGCACTGGAAACTGTTTACTCCTAATATCTAAAATACGGACGTTTAAAGACTTTTGATTATTAAA
>CBIGQT010000244.1:0-5224 GCA_966191655.1 uncultured Ginsengibacter sp. | reverse complement strand
ATAAGAGTTCCTGCATTGCGTGACCGCAAAGAAGATATTTATTTATTATTTAGAAAATTTGCGGTAGACTTTGCGGAACGTTATAAATCGCCGCCGGTTCAGTTAGACGAAGAAGCAAAAAATGTGTTAATGAATTATCCATGGCCGGGTAATGTGAGGCAGTTGAAAAATCTTGCAGAACAGATTTCAGTTCTTGCACAGGATAAAAATATTACGGGCGAACAACTCAGAAAATTTTTGCCTGAAACAAATTTTAACCGTTTGCCTGTTTTGGCTTCGGCCAATCCATCAGGCAATAATCAAAAAGAATTTAGCAACGAAAGAGAAATATTATATAAATTATTTTTTGATGTTAAAAAAGATGTAACGGAATTAAAAAGAATGTTTTTTGATGTAATGCAGAACCCTTCTTCTTTTAATGGAAATAATTTTCATGCTGAAAAATTATTGAATGATTTTCATACCGAAGCCCCGGTCATGTCAAATAACCAGCCGGTGTTACTTAACAAAAATAACAATACTGATATTGATGAACATCACGAAGTGGAAGAATCGCTGAGTATTATGGATGCCGAGAAAGAATTAATTATTAAGGCATTAAAGAAACACCGCGGCAAGCGACGGGATGCATCAAGCGATCTTGGAATCAGTGAACGGACATTATATAGAAAACTGAAAGAATATAACATTAATGAGTAAACGCAATTGTTAAATCGTTTTACTATTGAATTGTTTATTTGTACTATTGCTTTTAGAAAAATTTTCAAATCAAAAATGAAATTCACTTCTCAAATAAAATTACTGATTGCTGTAAGCATCCTATTTTTTTCATTATGCTTTGCAACGTGTAAATACTCTACAAAAGATACGGCTCCCATTCCGCCGGAAGTAAAAACTTTTCGCGTAAACTATTTTGAAAATAAAGCGCGGTACGTGAACCCACAGCTTACTCCTGCAATCACAGAAAAATTAAAACAAAAAATAATCGGCCAAACCAGGCTTACGCAAACTAATAACGATGATGCACACTATGATATCAGCGGTTACTTATCTGACTACAGTGTAACAACCACGGGTATTTCAGGGGAGCAAGCCAATACGGACAGGTTAAATGTAACCTTTCACGTAATTTTTAAAGATAATCTTGATCATACAAAAGACCTGGAATCTGATGTAACCACCAACTATAATTTTAGTGCACAGTTAACTTTACCGCAAGCCGAATCGCAATTGGGCACTCAGATTGTGAAAGATGTTACTGATGGGATTTTCAATAAAATATTTTCAAACTGGTAACAGCATTAATTTATTTTCATGAACGACAAAATATTTTATTCTGAATATTTTTATTAAAAGGGATTAAAAAATACTAGCGTACTTGAAAAAAATGCGAAAGAACATCCTTACAGCTCTTTAGCAGCATTTCTTCTTTTATATCATTATAAAAAAACTTCTCATCCAGATTTTGAAAAGCTTGCCACGAAAACAGCGCTATTATTTAATAATACGCATTGGCTTCAATTTCAGTTAAATGATACATCGTTCTCAAATTCAGAACAGGAAATTATTAGCAATGAAAGTTCACCGGAAGAAAAAGAGGTAGCTGTAGAAATTGAAAGTGAGGTTCCGGAAGAAATTTCGTCCATTCAAAATGCTGAAACGATTGCAGAAACAAACGAAATAAGTGCAGAAACAATTCCTCAAATTTTGCATGAAGAAAACAAGCAACAGGATAATATAATAGACCATAATTTCGAAGAAATTGTTACAGGTGAATCCACGCAACAAGATAACTTTATTGAAAATGAAAATACAATAAAGGAAGATGAAATAATTGCATTTGAACCTTTGCACACAGTTGATTATTTTGCATCGCAGGGAATTAAAATAAATGAGGAACTTCTAAAAAATGATAAACTTGGCAGCCAAATGAAAAGTTTTACCGCATGGCTTAAAAGCATGAAAAAGTTGCATCCCGGAAAATTAGAGGAGCAGAGCCTGGCAACTGAAAAATTAATTCAAACTTCAGCAGATGAATCTAATATTAATACAGAAATACTGACTGAAGCTATGGCAGAAGTATTGATTAAACAGGATAAAAGGGAAAAAGCTATAGAAATGTTTAGCAAATTAAGTTTGATTAATCCCTCCAAAAGTGCTTACTTTGCGGCCAGAATTGAAAGTATAAAATCAAATTAATATGTTAATAGTTTTTCTGGTCTTAATTATTATTGCATCGGTAGTTCTGGGCCTCATTATTCTTATTCAAAATCCAAAAGGCGGTGGGCTTGCTTCATCCCTGGGCGGATTCGGCAACCAGCTTATGGGTGTAAAACAAACCACAGATGTGCTCGAAAAAGGAACCTGGCTTTTTGCAGGAATTATTGGAGTTCTGTGCCTTACTTCTGCCATGTTCATACCTAAAACGGGCGGAGGCGCTAACGATAATTTAATTAATAATGCGCCCGCAAGTAACCCGGCTCAGTCACCGGCTAATACAGTTCCGTTCAACAACAGTACGCAACCGGTTCAGCCTTCTCCAAATTCTACAAAATAATTTATAATTATATTCAATGGCCCTGTCTTAAAAAGGCGGGGTTTTTTTATTTACTTTGATAATGAATTATAAAATCTATCACTTTTAAAATCGTCATTGAATTTAAAATAAAATAAAATGCGGAGAATTATTTTGTTTTTCTTCACGGCCCTGTTTCTTATAGCAGTCTATGGCGCATGGAAATTTTTTGGCCCGACGATACATTCGCCCGCAGGGAATTTTTTTTATGTTCACACCGGCGCTACTTACGGAGAAGTAAAAGATAGTCAAAAAAAAAATAAAATTATCAGAAGTGATTTTTGGTTCGATAAAGTGGCAGCCTATTCACATTATGATAAAAATGTAAAAGCAGGCAAATACAAAATAACCGACGGAATGAGTATTGTAGGTCTTGTAAAAATGTTACGTAACGGAAGGCAAACTCCGGTTAATCTTGTTATTACAAAACTCCGCACCAAAGAAGATCTTGCAAAAAAAATAGGTGACAATTTTGAAACTGATTCACTACGTGTTATTAATTTTTTAAACAACAATGATTCAATTTTACAATTTGATGTTGATACAAATTCAGTAATGACAATCGTAATTCCAAATACTTATACTTATTTGTGGAACACTTCGCTCAACAATATTTTAAAAAAATTATACACGGAGAAACAAAAATTCTGGAATGATGACAGAACCAAAAAAGCTGAAAGATTACATCTGACACCTAACGAAGTTTACACATTGGCCTCTATAATAGAAGAAGAAACAAACCGCATAGAAGACAAGGGAAAAATTGCTAGCGTATACATCAACAGGCTAAGGAAAGGAATGAAACTTGCAGCAGATCCTACCATAAAATTTGCGATGAAAGATTTTGGATTGAAAAGGATTTATTATAAATATCTCGTCTATCCTTCACCGTATAATACTTATATTCATACCGGGCTACCGCCCGGGCCTATTAATACGCCCTCTATAAAAACGATTGATGCGGTATTGGATGCGCCGGAAACGGATTATTTATTTTTTGTGGCAAGACCTAATTCGGGTGGCTTATCAGATTTTTCAGCCACTTTTAGTGAGCATTCTGCTTATGCGAAGGCTTACCGTCAGGCTCTGGATAGTGTAACGCAAACTAAGGAACCGGTTCAATAATTTTATTAATGAATATTTCAATTTTAAATTATTTATACAGGCTTTGATAAAAATTGTACGCATATTTACTGAATTCCATCCTGTCAACTACCTGATAAGAAAAAGTAAGAAATGGGTTCCACCCGGTTTCCAGGGATTTTCATTATACCAGGTATTAAAATATTATGGCAGAAATTTCAGTGTTCCGCATCTTACCGAGCGGGCTGCGGCGATTTCGTATAATTTCATCATGTCGGTGCCACCAACGTGTCTTTTTTTGTTTACACTAATTCCGAACCTGCCCTTTGTATCCAAAATTCAGTTAAAGCGCCAGCTTCATGCTTTGATTACTGATATTATTCCTGCAAAGGCAAACAACCAGGGCATAATACAATTTGTAGATAGCTTTATTAATGGATCTAAAATAGGGCTTATATCATTTACTATTATACTTTCGTTATTTTTTGCTTCCAATGCAGTTATTGGCTTGATGCGCTCTTTTAATAAGGACTATATTGGTTTTAAAAAAGTAAAAGGATTGAAGAAAAGATGGGAAGCCATTAAACTTACATTACTTCTTTTTGGACTACTGCTCGCCTGCTTCATCCTTCTTTTGCTGCAAACAAATATTCTTGATTTAATAGGGATAAAAAGCAGGGAGGTAAGACATCTCATTATATACGGGAGGTGGATAGTTATTGTTGGGCTTATTTTTTATTCTTATGCTTTCATTTATAAATATGCTCCTTCTACAACAAAAAGATGGAAACTTGTTTCGCCCGGTGCCATAATAGCCACTTCATTAAGTATTATTGCAACGATAGGCTTTACGGTGTTTGTAGATAATTTCGGCAAGTATAATATTCTTTATGGTTCCATCGGCACCATTATGATTATTATGGTAATGATCTTCTTAAATTCCCTTGTTGTGCTGATCGGGTTTGAATTTAATCTCAGCATTAATTCTCTTAAAACGCTCTCAGAAGAAAAAGAGAAAAAAGAAAAGACATCAAAAAGCTAAGGATAGTTTTACACGATCATACGCTTTTTGCATTTTGCTTATTCTAAAGTAATTTCGCAACGCTTTTATAAGCTTTCTTATCATTAAAATAAATAGAGATATGGCATACGATGTAATAGTATTGGGCAGTGGTCCCGGTGGTTATCCTGCAGCAATCAGGGCTTCGCAATTAGGAAAAAAAGTTGCGATAGTTGAACGTGAAAGTCTTGGGGGCATTTGCCTTAACTGGGGATGTATTCCCACGAAAGCGTTATTAAAAAGCGCGCAGGTAATGGAATATGCAAAGCATGCCGCCGATTACGGAATTGAAGTAAATGATTTTAAGCAAAACTTTGGTAATGTAATTAAACGCAGCCGGGGCGTAGCAGATAAAATGAATAAGGGTGTTACTTTCTTAATGAAGAAGAATAAGATTGATGTGGTGATGGGAAATGGAAAATTAATATCACCAACTAAACTGGAAGTAACTGCTGCTGATGGAAGCAAACAAACCCTGGAAGCAAAAAATATTATTATAGCAACGG
>CBIGQT010000243.1:0-5233 GCA_966191655.1 uncultured Ginsengibacter sp. | reverse complement strand
TTTTTTAAATAAATTTTTTTATTTGACACTTCAGGGTCTAAAAGCATTAGAATATATGTTGTTAGAATCACCGCAAGTCAGGTAAAGTTAATTCCCGGATTATGTGCTTTATTTATACCTTCTCTCAAATCGTTTCTAATTATTTTATATTTGATAAATTAATATAACCTTATTCAATGCCGCAAATACGACAGCTCGCAGCTATTATGTTTACTGATATTGTAGGCTATACCGCTTTAATGGGTAATGATGAACAAACAGCATTTGAATACCTTAAAAAGAACAGGGATCTGCAGAGACCTGTTATTGAACAATATAACGGTAGATGGATAAAGGAATTGGGAGATGGTATAATGGCCAGCTTCATTACAGTGTCCGATGCGGTAGCTGCTGCCATAAAAATACAGGAGAGCTCCAAAGCTTTAAAAGATTTTCAATTGCGAATCGGCATTCACCAGGGTGAAGTTGTTTTTGAAGAAGGTGACGTTTTTGGTGATGCAGTAAATATTGCGTCCCGTATTCAGTCATTTGCAGAACCCGGCTGCATTTATATTTCAGAAACGGTTCGTAATAATATTTCCAATAAGAAAGATATTCACACAAAATTTATAAAAGAACAAACACTTAAGAATGTAAAAGAGCCGGTTCGTATTTATGAAGTAATTACAACAGAAGATGAGGTTCAATCAATTTCTGACGTATCAATTGCTGCTTCTAAAACTTTTGCCGATAAAAGTATCGCAGTTCTTCCTTTTGTAAATATGAGTAACGACCCTGAACAGGAATATTTTTGTGATGGAATTTCCGAAGAGATCATTAATTCCCTTGCACAATTAAATAATCTTAGGGTAATAGCCCGCACCTCCGCTTTTACATTTAAAAATAAAAACGTTGATGCTCGTGAAATAGGGAAGATACTTGATGTAAACACGCTCCTTGGAGGCAGTGTTCGTAAGTCAGGAAAACATTTGAGAATTACGACTCAACTTGTAAAAGTTTCCGACGGTTCTCATCTATGGTCTAATCGTTACGACCGGGAACTTGAAGATATATTTTCGATACAGGAAGATATTGCTGAAAATGTAGCTACCGCTTTACAGGGTGTTTTAACTGATAAAGAAAAAGAAGCCATTCGCCGCCCGGAAACAAATGTGGAAGCCTATGAATATTATTTAAAAGGCCGCCATCTTTATTACCAGCTTCATTTGAAACGATCAATAGTTGAGTTTGAAAAAGCTATAAAACTGGATGTTGATTATGCCCTTGCCTATACCGGCCTTGCGGATGCACATGCATGGTTATATGAATGGGAGGGTGGTGATAAAGCTCACCTGGTATCAGCCGAAAGATATAGCTGGACTGCTCTTTCTTTAGCACCGGATCTGTCAGAAAGCCATTCGTCGCGTGGATATGTACTCTCCCTTGGAAAAAGATACGAAGAAGCTGAACGGGAATTTAATGAGGCTACCCGGTTAAATCCAAATGCTTTCGATGCATATTATTTGTATGGCAGGGCATGCTTTGCCCGTGGCCAGATGGAAAAATCTGCCCAAATGTTTCGCAAGGCCTCCGAAGTCAGGCGTGAAGATTCTCAAAGTGTTCTTCTTCTCTCCCAATCTTTGCGTGTGATGGAGAAAGAAGAGGCCGAAACTGTAATACGTGAAGGTATAAGAAGGGCCAGGAAACAATTGGAGCTTAATCCTGAAGATGGAAGAGTTCTTTCTCTTGCCTCAGGTTCACTCTTTGAGATAGGCGAAAGAGAGGAGGCCTTTCAATGGATTAATAAGGCATTAAAACTATACCCTGAAAATGCAGGAGTTTTAATTAATGCAACTTGCCTTTATGCAAAAGATAATAATAAAGAGGAAGCGCTCAACCTTCTTGAATTGGCTGTGGGGAAAGGATTTGGAAAAAAAGATTGGATAGAGCGAGATCCCGACTACGATTCTTTACGGAATGAACCACGCTTTAAGGCTTTAATGAGCAAATTGTAGTAAATATTTTGACCGCCTCTATTAATCTTTAACTGTTAGCTATAGATATCGCTTTGCAACACTTTGTTTGCAAAGAAAATAGTTACTACAGTATAAAAATGAATATACTTTCTGTATCTTCCTTTACTACTTCTTACGTATAGCAAAGGCCAAAAAAAAAAATAAAAAAAGGTAAAAAAACCCGTAATTGTTATTACAGGTTTTTTTATACCAAATCCAGAAAAGATCATCTAAATTTTATTTTAAGATGAAATTTTAGCAAAAGATTTTTTAGTTAAGATTTCATTTTCAGCCTCCTTTTTTACAGCAGCCAACCCGTTATTTGCTATAAAAGAAGCACTAAGCATAGCAACGTTGTAATTTGCCAAATTACTTTGCATTGTGGTTTTGTTCATACTTGTTGAATCATGTTTAGGCCATTTTGTAGTATTTGGCTTGGGAGTGATGGGGCTGTCCTGGGTGAATGAAGATGCGAATGTAAAAAAACTTAAGCCTAATAAAACTGTTTTCAATTTGGGAGAAATCATAGTTAGGTGTTTTTATATGAAAAGTTAAGTTAACAACCTATTTATACCGAAAATGATGCCAAAAAAATTAGCTTGGTTACATTGCGGAATGCTTTAGCATTTTTATTGCAATCTTCAGTATGATTTATTATTTTGTTTTACACTAAAACAAATACTATGGCACTCAATTCATATCTCAAATTAAAGGGACAGAAACAAGGTAATATTAAAGGCGGTGTAACGCAAAAAGGCCGCGAAGGCAAAATATTAGTGATGGCTTTCAGTCATGAAATACATTCTCCACGTGATCCTGCTTCGGGCTTGCCGACAGGGAAAAGAATACATCAACCCTTTGTTATTACAAAAGAAATAGATAAGTCTTCCCCATTACTTTACTCAGCATTAGTAAACAATGAAACCCTTACTGGCTGGGAACTACAATGCTTTGCAGCGAAAAGTGCAGGGTTAGAAGTAAACAACTATACAGTGACTCTTACCAATGCAAGTATCGCCGCCATCAACAGTATTATGCTCAATAATAAGGTACCTGAAAATACTAAAATGCCGATGATGGAAGAAGTTAGTTTTACCTATCAGAAAATTCAATGGACATGGGTCGATGGAGGAATCACTACAGAAGATGATTGGGAATCACCAGTGGTATAATAGTCGAACGCTATTAATTATTACTACAAATATTTATAGCAAATTTATCCTGGCATATATTAACGTTCCCTAACTTTAATACACATTAGATATTCATTTTTTTCATTTCATCAATTGCATAATCACAAGCCCGTGCAGTGAGTGCCATGTAAGTTAATGATGGATTAACACAGGAACTTGAAACCATACAGGAACCATCAGAAATAAATACATTAGGCACTTCATGCATTTGATTGAATGCATTTAATACAGAAGTTTTTGGATCGGTGCCCATGCGGGCAACACCCATTTCGTGATTGGCATTTCCGGGAAATGACATGTTATCTTCAACGGAGATATTTTTAAATCCTGCTGCTTCCATTAATTCCTTTCCTGCAACAACCATATCGGCATGCATTTTTTTTTCATTGTCTTTGAACTCACAATCAACCGCGATGAGTGGCCTTCCCCATTGATCTGTTTTACTAACGTTTAAGGTTACACGATTATCTGCATACGGCAGGCATTCACCAAAAGACCACATATTCATTTTCCATCCACCGGGCTCTGTCAATATATCTTTTAAAGCCTCACCAACCGGAGCATTTTGTTGTTGGGGAACTCTTGAAGCATTTGCACCAAAAAAATAACCTCTTACATAGTCCGTTCTTTTGTCCTTAACATTCCTAAAGCGGGGAATGAAAATACCTGTTGGCCTTCGTCCAAAATAATAACTGTCTTCAAATCCATCTACATCAGCATTTATTGAAATTCCTTTATGATGATCCATAAGGTTTCGACCAACCTGGTCGCTTCCATTACCCAGGCCATTGGGAAAACGGTTGGATGTAGAATTTAATAAAATAAAAGCTGTGGCAACCGTAGACGCATTCAAAAAAATAAGACGGGCATAAAATGTTTCTTGCTTTTTACTTTCCATATCGATAATTTCTACGCCTGTCGCTTTTCCTTGCCTACCGGCAGGCAGGTGTTTTTGTTCATCATAAATAACTTTATTTACGAGCGAGTATGGCCTGACCGTTAGTTTGCCGGTAGCATAAGCTGCTGGTATGGTGCTGGCGTTAGTGCTAAAGTAAGCGCCATAAGGACAGCCGCGATGGCAAAGATCACGTGCCTGGCATTGCCCCCGGCCCTGCACAGGTTTTGTGAGATTCGCCGTTCTTCCCATAATCACTTTTCTATCCGGATATTTTGATTCTATCTGTTGCTTAAAAACCTTTTCTACACAATTCATTTCAAAAGGTGGTTGAAATTTGCCATCCGGCAGATGCGGTATTCCTTCTGCCTGCCCGCTCACACCGATAAAAGATTCCACATAATCATACCAGGGTGCAATATCTTTATAACGTATCGGCCAGTCAACTCCAATGCCTTCTTTAATATTGGCCTCAAAATCAAGATCGCTCCAGCGATAACACGCTCTTGCCCACAACAAAGAACGGCCTCCAACAATATCTCCTCTTATCCAGTCAAAACGTTTTGTTTCTTCATAAGGATTCTGCTGATCGTTAATATAAAAATGCTTGTTATCCTCACGAAAAGAATAATGCCTGCTTTGCACATAATTTTTGCGTTTATCCTCTTCCGTTAGGTGTAAGCGATGTGTAAATTCCCATGGAGCTTTTGTAGCGGTTGGATAATCACCATGAATAACATTACGCCCCCGGTCAAGCATCAATACTTTTAATCCTTTTTCACAAAGTTCTTTCGCAGCCCACCCGCCGCTGATGCCCGAACCAACGATAATTGCGTCGTAAGTGTTATTGGCTTTTGCCTTGTTATTTAAATAAGTTGAATCCGGCATAATAGTTTGGAGGTATAAACTTTTAGCAAATTAGAAAATATTTAAAGCAATCATTTATTAAAATGCTGCAACATTGTTTTAGGATAATCAGCCAATGCAATTTCAGAATCAGCAATTTCGGGGTGCCATAATTTTTCCCATTCAAAACTATAGTATCCTTTGTAACCTCCATTTTCAAGAGAATCTATAGCAGTAAATATCGGAACCTCTCCCTGTCCCAGTAATACATAATGTATAGTACCATCTATCATCTTCATATCTTT